>JBFYTD010000179.1:0-5480 GCA_041300885.1 Anaerolineae bacterium
TATCTCTACCGCAACCTGACCTACCCGCTGCTGTACAGCCCCACGCTCAAAGTCTACTCCGAGCCGGGTGAGGACGAGCGAGCCTTCAAGATTCGCCTGCAGCAGGCGGCACGCGAGCAGCGCGATGACGAGGTCGACAAACTCCAGGCCAAATACGAGACCAAGCTGGATAGCCTGCAGGAGAAGCTGCGCCGCGAGGAGGTCGAGCTTGAAAAAGACGAGACCGCGTACAACGCTCGCAAACAGCAGGAGATGCTCTCGGCCGGCGACTCGCTGCTGAGCTTCTTTGGCGGGCGCAAACGGGTGACCACAGCGCTGAGCTCGGCCTCGCAGAAGCGCCAGATGACCGAGCGGGCCAAGCAGGAAGTCCTGGAGTCGCAGGACACTATCGCCCAACTCAACCAGCAGATGCAGGAGTTGCAGGCCGAGATGGATGGCATCAGCCGCGAGGCGGCAGCGCGCTGGGACCAGGCGCAGCACGAGATCGAGGAGTATCCGGTGCGGCCCCGCAAGACTGACGTCAACATTCAGCACCTGGCCGTGGCCTGGACGCCGCAGTGGTTGGTGACGATCAGCGACGCCGGCGGCCAAGCCCGCAGCGAGACAGTGAGCGCGATTTGAGCGTATGACAACAGTTCAAGCACCACAGCAGACCCTGTCCCGGCCCCGCCCGGCTCAACCGAAGACGACCTTTTCCTTGGGCCGTTTCCTGCTGGCCCTGCTGGCCGTACTGGTCTGGCTAAGCGCGCTGGCGGCCATTAGCGGGGTGGTTTGGTATCAATATCAACACGCCGGCCTCATCCACCAGGGCGTATCGGTGCGCGGCATCGACCTGAGCGGCATGACCCTGCCCCAAGCGCAGACGGTGCTGGAGGCAGCTTTCGATCCCTACCCCATGGCGCCGGTGACGGTGCGCTACGGCGACCAGACCTGGACTCTGACCGCCAAGGACCTGGGGGTAGACTTCGACGCCCGCAGTGCGGCCGAGGCAGCTTTCCTGGTCGGCCGGCGCCCCATCGCCGGCCCTGAGCCGCTGCACCAGCTAGCCCAGATCCAAGCCAACCTGCAGGATCAGCTGGCGGCCTATCGCTTCGGCCACGAGGTGCTGGCCGACGAGGCGGTGGATCGTGCGGCTGGCCTGGCCTGGCTGGAGGAGCGGGCCCGAGAGATCAACCGGCCCACATCAGAAGCCACGCTGCGCATCGACGGCCTGCAAGTCAACTCGACCACCAGCCAGGTGGGCTATTCGTTGGACGTGGCCGGCAGTCTGGAGGCGATCTACGGAGCGCTGCTGGACAACAGCGGCGGCACGGTCCCCCTTGTCGTGAAGGAAACGCGGCCGCTGCTGGCCGATGTCAGCCAGGCGGAGGTCTTTGTGCGCCAGGTGCTGGGCGGGCCGGTGACGCTGGCAGCAGCCGACCCCGACCTGGACGACGATGCGCCGCCGCCCAGCTACACCATCCCGGCTGAGGAACTGGCGAAGCTGGTCAGCACACACATGGCGCCCCTGGTCGACGGCTCGTTGCAGGTGGTGACCGATTTCGACGTCAGCCCGCTGCGGGCTCAGGTGCAAAGCTGGGCAGCCGAGCTGGCGAGGGAGCCGCGCGACGCGACAGTTGATTTCAACCCCAAGACGGGCGAGATCGCCGTCCTCACACCCAGCCAGATCGGCCGCACACTGAACGTCGATGCCACATTGGAGGCCATCCGCCAGGCTGCGTTGAGCCCCGATCGCCAGGCCACGCTGCCGCTGACACTGATCGAGCCGGCGGTGAACATGCACAAAATCGACCAGATGGGCGTCAAGGAACTGGTGGCCGAGGGCACGAGCAACTTCAAGGGGTCCAGCGCCGATCGCGTCCACAACATCGCCGTGGCGGCGGCAGCCATCGACAACAGCGTGGTGCCGCCGGGCGGGGTCTTCTCCTTCAACCAGGCCGTCGGCGACGTGAGCAAAGAGTATGGCTACAAAGACTCGCTGATCATCTGGGGCGACCGCACAGCGGTGGGCATCGGCGGCGGCGTTTGCCAGGCCAGCACCACCGTGTTCCGCGCCGCCTACTACGGCGGCTTCCCCATCGAGGAGCGCTGGAACCACGGCTATGTGGTAGGGTGGTACGGCACGCCTGGCCTGGACGCCACGATCTACACGCCCAGCATCGACCTCAAGTTCCGCAACACCACCGACAACTACCTGATCATCAAGTCGGAACTGGACGAGGTCAAGGGCACGCTGACCTTCAAATTCTACGGCACCAAGCCCCCCTGGCAGGTAGAGGTGACCGGACCTGAAATCATCAAAGAAACGCCGCCGCCGCCAGCGGTCTACCAGCGCGACGCCAGCCTGGCGCCGGGCCAGGTGCGCCAGGTGGAGTGGGCCAGCAAGGGCATGGACGTGGCCTGGCGCCGGATAATCCGGGACAGCGAAGGCAATGTGCTGCAGGACGAGACGCTGGAGAGTAGCTACACCCCCTGGGCGGCCTACTATCTGGTGGGGCCGGACACACCGGGTGAGGCCGCAACGCCGGCGCCGACCGCTACGCCTTAGCGGCTGGGGTGGGGGGAGCGATACCACAGCGGATAGGGAACAGCGGATGCGGAGGGGAACGTGTCGCTAGCAGATCGTGGATCTGGCTTTTTGTTTGGCCTCAGATCCCCCCTAACCACAGGGAAAGCGCGGGCAGCGCGCCTTCCTGCCCGGTGCTGATGGAGCGTTCAGCGATGAAGACCAGCCAGAGGCAGACCAGCGCGTAGATCATGTTCTCGCGCTGCGTGTCCTTGCCCCCGGTGTAGACGTAGGCGGCCGGCAGCGAGATCACCAGCGTGGCGGCGTAGAGGAGATGAACGATAGGACGGGCCAACTGGGCGCCGTCAGTCGAGGCATAGACGACGATGCCGATCACCACCTGGGCCATGGCCAGGATCTGCAGGATCACCAGGGCGCCCCAGTAGCTGCTGGTGACGGGCTGCTTGCGGACGAAGTTGAGCAGGCCCCAGGCTGTGCAGATGATGCTGAACAGCAGCGCGGCGTTGGCCAGGCGGCCGTGAACGAACTCGATGGACATAGCGATACTCCTGATAGGAGGGATAATGCCAACAGTCTAACGCCGCCGGGCAAGGGTGTCAAGTCCGCTGGCGCATTTGCCTCTGCTCAATTCCTGCGCTAAGATAGTACTGCTTTTGATCCTTCCAATTCCACTTTCTCAGGAGGCTGCTATGCTCAATCTCGCCATGCTGTTGGAGTCCAGCGCCAGGGCCCACCCCACGCACCTGGCCGTCATTTTCAACGACACCAAGCTGACCTATGCCCAACTCAACGGCGCGGCCAACCAGTTGGCCAACGGCCTGCGCAAGCTGGGCGTCCAGCGCGGCGACAAAGTCGCCCTTTCCTGCCCCAACCTGCCCTACTTTCCCATCGCCTACTACGCCATCCTCAAGATCGGGGCCGCCGTGGTGCCGTTCAACGTGCTCTTCAAGGGCCGCGAGGTGGCCTATCACCTCAGCGACAGCGACGCCGTAGCCATGATCGCCTTTCAGGGCACGCCCGACCTGCCCATGGCGCAGATGGCCTTCGAGGGCTTTCAGCAGGCGCCCGCCTGCCGGCATTTGATCGTGGCCACCGTCGATCCGGCCGCGGCGCCGCCAGTCGAGGGCGAGGGCGTGACGACGCTGGGTCGCGTCATGGCCGGCCAGCCGCCAGTCTTTGACACGGTGCAGACCATGCCCGACGAGACCGCCGTGATCCTTTACACCTCCGGCACCACCGGCAGCCCCAAGGGCGCAGAGCTGACGCATGCCAACATGGTGATGAACGCCGTGGCCACGCGCGACATGGTGGGATTCAATCGGGAGGACGTGGCGCTGGCCGTGCTGCCGCTGTTCCACTCCTTCGGTCAGACGGTGATCATGAACACCGCCTTCACTTCAGGCGCGGCCATCACTCTGCTGCCCCGCTTCACGCCCGACGCGGCGCTGGGGATCATGCAGAGGGACAACGTGACCATCTTTGCCGGCGTGCCGACCATGTATTGGTCGCTGATGAGCTACCCGGAGGCCGACAAGTTTGACCTGGCCAAAATCGCGGCCACCATGCGCCTCGCCGTCAGCGGCGGCTCGGCCTTGCCGCTGGAGGTGATCAAGGGCTTCGAGGCCAAGTTCGACGTGCCGATCCTGGAGGGCTACGGACTGAGCGAGACCTCGCCCGTGGCCTGCTTCAACCAGCTCGACCGACCGCGCAAGGCAGGCTCCATCGGCCAGCCGATCTGGCTGACTGACATGCGCATCGTCGATCCCATGGATGACGGCCATACTTCTCTGCCGGCGGGCGAGGTGGGCGAGGTGGTGATCCGCGGCCACCAACTGATGAAGGGCTACTACAAGAAGCCGGATGCCACGGCCCAGTCGATCCGCAACGACTGGTTCCACAGCGGCGACCTGGGCAAGATCGACGACGAGGGCTACTTCTACATCGTCGACCGGCTGAAGGAGATGATCATCCGCGGCGGCTTCAACGTCTACCCGCGCGAGCTGGAGGAGTACTTCATGGCCCATCCCAAGGTCTCGCTGGTGGCCGTCAAGGGCGTGCCCGACCCCAAGCTGGGCGAGGAGATCAAGGCCTACATCGTGCTCAAGCCCAACCAGAGCGCCACCGTCGACGAGATGATGGAGTTCGCCAAAGAAGGCCTGGCTGCGTACAAATACCCGCGCTACATCGAATTCCGCACCGCCCTGCCCATGACCGCGACGGGTAAGATTTTGAAGCGGGAATTGGTGGATGAGGAGTAGCAGGTGGCAGGTGGCAGATGTGAGGTGTCGGGTGTCAGGTCTCAAGTGTCAGGTGTCAAGTGTCAGGTGTCGCGTGACTGGCAGGATGTAACTTGATGTCCAGGATCAGGCATCTGAAAAGCACCACGTGACACGTTTCACGTCCTACGTGACACCTGACACCTGACACTTGAACCCAATCTACCCGCAAAGGATTCATCATGGCAAAAAACGTTAGCGTGACCTGGCTACAGAAGAAGCAGTTCGTGGGCATCGGCAGCTCCCAGCGCTCGGTGGTCATGTCGGGGCAGGACGAGGAGAACGCGATCGGCGTGTCGCCGTCGGAGATGTTGCTGCTGGGCCTGGCTGGCTGTTCGGCCTACGACGTGGTGGGAATTCTGGAGAAGAAGAAGGCCACGCTGACCGGGCTGGAGGTCAAGGTAACCGGCGAGCAGCAGGCCGATCCGCCCTGGCCCTACCGCCAGATTCACCTGGAGTACATCGTGCGCGGCAAGGGGCTGACCGACAAGAACGTGGGCGATGCGATTCACCTGTCGGAGACCAAATACTGCTCTGTGGCGGCCACCATCCGGCCGACGGCCGAAATCACCACCAGCTATCAGATCATCGAGGACGAGTAGCAGCGCGTCGTCCGTTCCCGCTGGCTGCAGGCAAGGTCATAGTCGCACCCACAAGGTTGGCACAAGTCGTTGGAC
>JBFYTD010000180.1:0-5460 GCA_041300885.1 Anaerolineae bacterium
GCGTCCAGGTAGTCGCGCATCAGCTTGACGGCCCGGTGGCGCAGCATGATGTTGCGCTGCAAGCGCGGCCGGCGCAGGTCGAGATAGCGATACTTCAAACGGGCAAATTCGTTAGCCTCCAGGTCGTCGCGAATCTCGAAGGGCAGCGGCTTGGCGGGGTTCTCCACCACCAACTCGCTGGCCACGACCTCGATCGCGCCGGTGGGCAGGCTGGGGTTTTCCATGCCGGCCGGTCGCTGACGCACCAGGCCGCGCACGGCCAGGACGAACTCGCTGCGCACGCGTTGGGCTGCCTCGTGGGCCGCAGGGGTGTCAGGGGTAATGACGACCTGGGTAACGCCGTAGCGGTCGCGCAGGTCGATGAAAACGATGGTGCCGTGGTCGCGCCGGCGGTAGGCCCAGCCGGCCAGCACGACCTCCTGGCCGGCATCGGAAGAGCGCAGGTCGCCACAGGTGTGTGTGCGTTTGAGCATAGGGAAATTAATGGGTCCTCTCAATAATAATTCAGGTGATATGGGTCAGAATTATACCGCAGGGAAGACATAGCGGCAATTGTAGTCGCCTCACGGCCAGGTACCTCGGGCCAACATGATGGGCAAATACCATGATCGACCAATCCAGAGCCGGCTTTCGGAAGCGTTATTAGTTCGCTCCAGCTCCGCAGTCGTTGTTTCAATGGTGGCCGGGCTGATCAGCAGTGTCCCTGCGGCAAGCGGCGTCGTTTGAGTGGTGGTTATCACGATGCTGAACGGCCCGCTGTCGGCTGCCAGATTGCCGAGGTTCCAACGCAAGGCCGGCGCCGTTGCTACCGGCGATGGGTTTGCGTTGACGAAAGTCAGCTCAGACGGGAGGGTGGCGCTGACGGTGACGTTGGCCGCCGGTGCGCCGCCGCGGTTGCCATAGCGCAGGGCGAAGGCCAGAGGCTCGCCCGGCCTGGCTGACTGGCCGGGCGCACTGAGCCACAGGTCGGGATAGGAAGAGCCAAGTGTCACCTCGTCCAGGTAGCCCCAGGTGCAGGGTTGGCCGGCGGTTTGGCTTAGATCGAAACTGATCGATACCTGCTGGCCAGCCCACGGGCTGAGATCAAACCAGCGATGCGTCCAGTTGGCGTGGCGTTCCGTGCTCGAGAGCAGCGTGGTGTTGTTCACTTTGACTTCGAGGCGACCGGCGCTGGACTCGGCGGCGCCGTGGAGTTGAGAAAACAGAGAGAGCGTTTGGGCGGGGTTGGTAGCAGGCACCGAGACCGTCTGAGCCAGGCGGGAAACGCCGCTGACTGGCGCGGCGCTGTTGCTGTAGACGATATCCGAATCGTTCCCCCAAGGATCGGCCAACAAGATGTAGGCAAGATGTGCGATGCCCTGGCCGTCCACGGCCAACTGCGGGTAATCGGCCAATCCCATGTTTCCACCGGAGCGGGACGAGTCGAAGGGCTCGGTCCAGGTTCCATCAGCCTGGCGGAGCATGGTCATGATCTCTCCGAAGTAGATGCCGCTGCGCCAGGCAGCAAGAGGACGACTGTCTGGCCCCACAGCCAGTTGGATCTCAGTAAAAGACGAGATCAAGTTGGAGTTGTCGCTGGCCAGCGTTTCGACCGAGGACCACCCCCCGCTGCTAGTTGTGCTGCGGTAAAGTAGGGTCGTCAGCGTGTCTCCCTGCACCCACAATGCATGCACTCGACCATCAGGCTGAACAACCATGTCGGCGGTCACTAGTATCTCACCTGGGTGTCGCGCCGCAGCGAGGGTGCTGAGTTGCCAGCGGCCAGCCGCATCGCGGCTGGCATGGATCATGCCGCTCGATGGCACAGTGATATACCGGTCCCAGAAAAGAACGTGGACATTCCCTTGGCGGTCCAGTTCCGGCCCGACTAACCCCGGCTCGCCGCCGCCAGAGGTGACGGATCTATCCAGAACCTGTTCTGATGGCGACCATGAACCAGAAACGCTACGGCTGGCATAGTGTAGGCGATAGCCGTTCGCGTCCACTGACCACCAAAACACATGGGCCAAGCCCTGTGGGGACACAGCCAGATGGGGCCATGCCTCACTGCTGGTAGTATGAACAACGGCCTCGGTTGCAGACCAGATCCCGCCGGCGCTGCGTTGAGCATAGTATAAATTGCTGTCATAGTTCACACCGGAGACCGACCACGCGACATGCACTGAGCCATTGCCGTCGACGGCCATATCTGCGCGCGTGCCCCGTGCAATCTGGTGATGCGCCGACCACATGCCGTTGCTGGTTCGTTGTGCGTAGACCACCTCGGGGCCATAAGGGCCATATTCCATCCAGACCAGATGTACGATGCCATTTGGTCCTACTGCCAGTTTGGCGCCGAAGGACCCGTTCTCTGCGCTGTTAGACACGTTGAAGGGGCTTGCCCATACTCCATTCGGCGATCGGCGAGTATAGAAGATGTCGCCGTAGGGCCCGCCGGGCTGATAGTTTATCCAGACCAGATGGGCTACTCCCATAGCGTCCACCATCATCTGCGGCGACTCTGCGGGTCTGGGAACGGTGAAGTAGTCGAGGCTGGTGAACGGCTCGCAGCCGAGTAAGCCTGCCTGATTACCGCTTCGTCTGGCTATGTTGGTGGCTAGCGGCGCAATTGCGCCGCTAGCCTGCCAGGCTGCGGCCAGGGCTGGCTCCTCGAAGTCGCCTCCTTGAACCGTGTTGTCGGCCGGCGGCAGGACAATGTCCCAGGCGGCATCGACGCGTTGCGTGAAAGTGGTAGAGGGCACCGAGCCATATCCAATTCGGCTGGCTGTTGCCGTGTACCAGTCATACAGCTCCGCCACATAGGCAGCGAAGCTGCCCGCGATATCTGACGGGATGTCAGCAAAGGGCTGCTTGCTGAGCGCCACTGATTGGTCGGACAGCGGGACGCCGCGATTGTCGGTGGCCCGACCGCGCATGGCCCACCAGTAAGGAGTCGTCTGAGCGTCGCCCTCCCAATCGATGCGCCAGGGTTCTTCGTTGAAGGCGTTGTCTCTGCCGCGCACGCGGAAGCGATGAAGCTCGCCCAAAGGCAGGAGAAGATTGCCGAGCGTTGGCTCAGCCCAGTTCTCAACCCACGGCTGCCAGTCGCCGCTGCCGGTGCGCAACTGCACATCGTAGTTCATAACGCCGGATCCACCCGCATCCGATCCCTGCCAGGTGACGGAGAAGGGTAAGCGCACATATTTTGGCAAAGGACTCATACGCGTCGTTGGCGGCAACGCCTCCACCGTCGTGACGGCTTGATGCGTCGTAGGCCAGGGCTCGACGTTGCCCGCCCGATCTCTGGCGCGCACGCGGAAGTAATACGTCGTCCCGCCACGACCCGGATAGAGCCCCCACGGTCCGGCCACGTTCGTCCCCCCAACTTCCCACGGGCCTGTCAGGCTGGTTCTCACCTGGAAATCGAAGCTGCCCACGCCTGCCGGCCCACTGTCTGTGGCCGACCAATTCAACCGCACCGGTCCCGGCGATACAGCCGGCAAGGGCTGCAAGGTCGAGGCGGGCGGCGCGCTATCGGTGGTTGCCCAGTCAGGGTACCAATCAGCGCCGTTGGCCGAAAGACGCACAGTCTGGCTGGGATTTTCGCTGTCCCAGGCGTCGAGATAGGCATTCGTCCAATACCAGGCGCCTTGATAATAGATCCAGGAGACGCGGGTGAAGGCGATGTAACGGCCGTCAGCCGACCAGCTACGAACCAAGATGTCCGTGTCAAACTCAGACGGGTTATATATTTGCTGCTGACTGCTGCCGTCGGCATTCATCACCCAAAGCCTTTGCCAACCGCTTGGGCCGTACTCGGAAGCATCATAGGCAATTTTGCTGCCATCGGGCGACCAGGCGGGATTGGCGCTGCTGTCCTGGGATGACAAGCCGCGCGGGCTACTGCCGTCGGCGTTCATACTCCAAATCCTGTATAGGCCGTCGCGGTTGCTGACGAAGGCGACCTTGCTGCCATCGGGCGACCAGGCGGGCTGGCCGTCAAAGGCTGGATGGTTGGTTAAGCGCGTCTGGCCGCTTCCATCAGCGTTCATCGTATAGATTTCTGGCTGGCCGTCCCGGTATGATTGGAATACTATTTTGCGGCCATCCGGCGACCAGAATGGATACACATCGTCCGCGCCGTTATCGGTAAGCTGAATGGGCGTGCTGGACCCGATCGCAAGAACGTAGATCTCCATATCGGATCCAGAGCGATTGGATGCAAAGACCACGTGCGTTGCACCGCGGTTCAGTCGCGGATGGATCTCATGGCTGTTGGACGAATGAAAGAGGTGGGACTGGTTGCTGCCGTTGCCATCGGCCAGGTACAGATCCCAATCGGTATTGTTGCGGGCGCTTTGGAACACCAGACGGCTCCAGGTGGGTATCTCGTCTGGCGCGAGCATCTCTGCAGCCGGTGGTGTTTCTGGCTGCGCCGTTGGCGCACGACGCGGCAATGGTGAGATGCCGTCATACAGCGGCCGGGGCGGCATGGGATCTTCGGACAACGGCGCTGCATGTCCAGGTGAAAAGATGCCCAGCATCACGATCGCTGCTGCAAGCATGAGCGCCAGGCGCCCCGCCAGCCTGTTCACTCGAGTTCGATGAGAAGGCCAAGGATCAACAGAATTGAGTTGACGAGAAGTCATCATCTCCTCCTCTGGTCTGTAGTCGGCAGTTCTTGCCGGATATATAGCACGCTTTTGCACGAATGACAAGTGTCACGGGTTGGATTGGACTCGCTGCGCTTCCCACGCCCGCAGCTTCTCCTCCAACGTCGCAAAGAATCGCCCTGCAAAGTACAATCTTGTAAACGCGGCCGCTGCCAGCGCCGCTGGCCGCCGTGGCACGTCATACGACCCGTACCAGTGTAACAGGCAGCCGGCCGGCGCGTGCAGGATCTCCACTGTCCCACCGCCGCGCAACGGATGTGACGGCTCTGCCACATAGCGCAACAGCCGCCCAGCTTCAACATCAGCAAAGCGATAGGTCACATGCGACTGCATACCGGCCGGCCCCTTGTAAGTGGCCCGCACCAGCGCGCCAGTCTCCACCTGCGCCGAACGGATGGACTCCAAGTCATGCGGCCAGATCGGGCTGCTGTCGGAGTTGCGAAAGGCTTGGTCCAGCAATGCCCAAAGCTGCTCGCGGCTCAACGTGGTAGCAATGGTGCGGTCGAAAGCAATACGCATGACAAGGTCCCAGCACCCGGAGTGGCCAGCCTTTAGCTGTGCGTCACCTGGCAGTCCAGGGCGTTGTTAACCGCCTTGGCCAGGATAGGATCGACCTCGATTGTCGCGCATGTTGGTTCCTCGTCGGCGCCGCGCTCCCTCAGCGCCTGTACCGCCTGGACAACCCAGTTGACCGCCAGCTCCGGCGCACCCTTGCCCGTGTTGATCACGAGATCGAACGCGGTGGCGTCGTTCCAGCGCACCTTGTAGAACGACTCGATGAACGCGGTCCGCCCCTTGTCGGCCTCCA
>JBFYTD010000181.1:0-5451 GCA_041300885.1 Anaerolineae bacterium
CCCGGCCGGCATTTTGATTGGCATACCCTTCTCGCTGACGTTGATGACCATCCTGACCGCGCACGAGCTGGGCCACTACTTCATGGGCAAGTGGCACCGAGTGCAGGTCAGCCTGCCCTATTTCATCCCTGTGCCGTTCAGCCTGGGCACCTTCGGCGCATTCATCCAGATGCGCAGCCCCATCCGCAACCGCCGCGAGCTGTTCGACGTGGGCTTTGCCGGGCCGATTGCCGGCTTTGTGGTGGCACTGGCCCTGCTGATCTTCGGCCTGGTGCTGTCGGATGCGCTGCGAGCCTTTCGCACCTTTGGCCCGCCGCTGGGCGACTCGCTGCTCACCAGCCTGCTGACCAACCTGCTGCGCCCCCAGGAGACGGCGACGATCCTCAGCCGCAACCCCATCGCTCTGGCCGCCTACTTCGGCATCCTGCTGACCGGCATCAACCTGCTGCCGGCCGGCCAGCTCGACGGTGGGCATATCGCCTACGCGCTGTTCGGCCGCTCCGCGCGTCCCCTGGCCATAGCGACGGTAGTGGCGCTCTTTGTGCTGGGAGTGCTGTACTGGCAGGGCTGGTTCCTGTGGGCCGGCCTGATTTTTGTGACTGGCCTGCGCCACGCAACCCCGCTGAACGACGTGACCCCGATCGACCGCGATCGCTGGCTGATCGCCGTGGGGGTACTGATGATCTTCGTGTTGACCTTCATTCCCCAGCCGTTACGTACGTTTTGAGCATTTGGGAAAGATCACGCCAAGGTGCAAAGTCGCAAATGAAAAAGTTGGCTCCAGCCAATCTTGCCTCCGCTTTGCGCCCTTTACGTCTTTGCTTGCGACAAATCTGATCGCCACCGACCGTGGCTGGACGAAATCGGCGTCGATTTCAAGGATCGACCAGCAGCACCAGGGTGAGAGGCAGGAAGTCATCGACCTGGTTGCCGGCGCGGTCGACGAAATGCAGAGGGATACCGCCCTGGCTGGCGCGTAGACGAAGCTGCGGCCAAACCGCCATTTCGCCTTCGGTCACAGCCACGCCAAACTCGACCCAGCCCGCCTCCTGCACAGCCAACGCCTCCTGCCACAGCAGGCGCTGGCCGTCCACGTCCCACAGCTCAGCCGTCACCTCTACAGGACAATCGCATTCGACCACGTGGACGCGCAGCGGGGTGGTGCGGCCGCGGGCCAAGGTGTCCGCGCCCAGGCTGTAGCTGGCCACGGCCAGCCGGCCGGTCTGCGGCGGCTGCGCAGCCAGAACAGCGGGTCTGCTGGCTGGCAGCAGGGGATAGCTGCCGAAATCGGCCTCATCCCAGGGTTGAGCCGCACCGGCAGCGTCGACCACGGGCAGACGCTGGCCGTCGGCGTCGTACAGACCAATCTCGAAGCTGACGTCGGTCGGGGCCAGGGGCAGTGGGTCGAAGCCCAGGGGGTGATAGTCGGCGAGGAGCTCGCCGGGCTGCCACTGCGACATGGGCCGCGCGCCCAGCAGAGGCGGCGC
Organism: Anaerolineae bacterium; assembly: GCA_041300885.1. Lineage (GTDB taxonomy): Bacteria > Chloroflexota > Anaerolineae > JAAEKA01 > JAAEKA01 > JAAEKA01. The sequence goes on from JBFYTD010000181.1 coordinate 1,488, forward strand.
GTCGCGCGTGGCTACGATCGCCCCGCGGCCGTCGCGCAGATGGGTGAAGACCGTGTAATCCTGCTCAGGCTGCCGCAGCACGCGCCAGTAAAAGACCACGTCGAGCGGCGTGTCGGGGCTCCAGGGCGTGGGCGGCGCGCTGTATGCTACCAATTCTACCACGTCGCCGAAGCGAAAGACCATGGGTTTAGCGCCGGCTGGCGGCGCAGCGAGCGCCTCCAGCGCAACGCGCGGCAGCTTGCGCTGGTAGATCGTTACCTTGCCCGCGGGCACGCGGTAGATTGGCTCGTAGGCGCTCTGGAACCAGCGGTCCTTGAAGATGTCGTAACCGAACAGGGGCGCCTCGCCGTACAGGGCCAGGTAGTCGGGCTGATTGGCATACAACGCCCACACCACATCGCGGCGGGCCAGGGCGTCTGCCACGTCGCGGTCCAGCAAGCCCCAAAAGTCGATCATGGGCCGCTGGCTGTAGTAGCCGATCAGCCCCACATCGGCCACACCCACTGTGGCTTGCGGCGGTGTGTTAGCCGCCAGCCACTGGCCCGCCTCGCGGTAAGACGGTATCTGCACGCCTGGCAGCACGGCCGAGCGCGGATCGGTGATGGGCAGATCGGCGTAATCGCGCAGTTGCTGCTGCATCAGCAGATGGGAGCGCACCAGTCCGCTGGCCGCAACTGCCAGCAACAGGCCAAAGGCCAGCGGCCGCAGCCAGCGCCGCCGGTCAGGCAGCAGACAGGCCAGGGTGGTCAGGCCGACCGCGGCCAACGCGCTGAGCACGGCGACGAAAGGCAGGTAGTACCACAGATAGGGCGTGACCCCCAGCACAACGTACAGCGCCAGGTGGAAGGCCGCCCACAACAGCAGCAAGGCGGCGTAGCCATGAACGCCCAGCGTGGGCGGCTGAGGGTTGGCGCTCAGAGTAGAGACGTCACCATGCCAGGTAGCCAGGATACGCGTCAGGCCGGCCAGCGCCAACACTGCCAGTAGACCTATGGCCCAAGGCGACTGCCGCCAGTAACCCGTGGCGATCCAAGCCGCGCCGTCCAGGTACGAAGCGTTGGGAAAAAAGCCGGTAATGCCCAGCGCTACCTGCGCTTGCTTGCTGCCCAAGGTCGACGGCAAGGGCACACCCAGCCCGAAGTGCATCAGGCCATAGAGCGCCAGCGCCGTTCCACCGCACAACGCCAGCGCCGGCCACGCCTGCCAGCGGCGGCGCAACAACAGCAGCATGCCCCACGCCGCTGCTGCGGCGGCGGCGTCGAAGCGCAGCACCATGGCAACGCCCAGCAGCACGGCCGCGGCGCTGTCCTGGCGGCGATTGGCGAACCAGAAGGCCAGCAGGGTCACTCCCAACGTAGGCAGACCTTCCATGCCCAGCACCAGCCAGAGCAGTGGGGCAAAGGCCAGCAAGCCGCCGGCCGCCAGACCGGTCGCTGCAGGCCAGGGAAAGTGGCTGCTGCGGGCGGCGCGCGTCAATGCATCGCCCAGCGCCCAGGCGGCCAGCAGGATGCCCAGCACGCCCCCCACCGCAGCGCTCCAGGGTATGTCCGCACCCAGCCGGTGCAGCCCAGCCAGCGCCACAGCGTAGGCCGGCGCGGTGGTGGCAAAGGCGTTTTCGGGCTGCGCCAGATTGTAGAGCAGCGTCCCCGCCTCGGCCAGATGGCGCGCGTAGCGAAACGTTATGTATGCGTCGTCCAGTGCGATGCGGCCTACGTAAGCGCGGGCCAGCCAGAGCAGCGCGGCTGCGGCGAGGGCAATCCAGATCAGCCAGGTCCAGTGAGTCTTACGCATAGCTCGCCGATTGTAGCATCTTCCCGTCGCCCTGTAAAACGCAGGGCTGGGCGTAGTGTAAGGGACGGACGACAAGTTTCGCTGACGGAACCACAGAGCGTTATAATGCGTTCACTTTCAGGAGTACCATCCCAAGCGTTCGGGCCGGCCTCCTAACCGGGCGCGCTCGCCGCTCCTGATCGGGCCGGTCCCTCCGGGATGGTTCCCAATCTCCCGACCGAGCCCGCTCGTAGACAGTGTCGAGTCACAAGGTTAAACCATGGCACGCAAACGACGAACCCTCATCCTGTGGAGTCTGGCGGCGGCGCTGATAGCGCTGGCGTCCCTGCCGTTCGGCGGCAGCATGGCCGCGCCGGTCACTCAGCCTGAGCTGACGCCAACGCCCACCGCCACGCGCACGGCAACGGCGACTCCGGCGCCGGCTATCGACATCGGCAATGCAACACCCATCGCCTGCGATCAGGCTGCTGTAGGCACGACCGCCGGGGCTGCCAACAACGTCAGCGTCTATGGCTGCGCGCCCTGGCTGCCGGCGACCGGGCCAGAGCGCGTGTTTTCGCTCAACCTGCAGGCCAGCAGGGATGTGGACGCGCTGCTGGGCGGCTTGACCGACGATCTGGACCTGTTCCTGCTGACCGGCGCCAGCCCCGCCTCGTGCATCGCCTTCGGCGACAACGCCATCAGCGCGCGCGGGCTGGCGGCCGGGACCTATTACCTGGTGGTGGATGGTTTCGACGGCGCAGCCGGGCCCTTTCAACTCAACGTGTGGTGCCCCCTGGCTGTCACCTCTACGCCCACGCCGACCGTGACGCCGACCAGCACACCCCGCCCTGCGCTGCTGCACCACTACTTGCCTCTGCTGCTGCACAGCACCCAGGACCGGCGCTAATCGTGCAACCGCCTGCCCGTAGGGGGTTTGCGGTTGCCCATGCCAGATGGTATAATGGAGGCGACTGGCAGCGGCCAGAGAGATTACAGCTATGGAGGCTAAGCGCCAGCCCATGCGCGTGCTGATCGTCGACGATGATCCGCCCAGCTTGAAAATGACCGCCTTCCTGCTGGCTGAGGAGGGCTATGAAGTCGCGACAGCCGACAACGGGCTGGACGCGCTGCGCCTGGTAGAGCAGCAGGCGCCCGACCTGGTCATCCTGGACGTCATGATGCCCGGGTTGGACGGCTTGCAGGTGACGCAGCGCATCCGCCGCAGCATGAGCGTGCCCATCATCATCCTGTCGGCCAAAGGCGAGACGGTGGACCGCGTTCATGGGCTGGATGTAGGCGCGGATGACTACCTGGCCAAGCCCTTTGAGCCAGCCGAGCTGCTGGCGCGCGTGCGCTCGGTGCTGCGCCGCTCTGACGCCTTTACCTTGGCTGAGCCGCAGGCGTCGCTGTCAGTCAGCGGCCTGCTGATCGACCCTATAACCAACATGGTTCACCTGTCCGACGGTGCGAGGATTGAACTGACACCGCTTGAGTTTAGACTACTCCATTGCCTGATGCGCAACCCGGGACGCACTCTGACCCACGATCAGATTATTAGTCACGTGTGGGGATATGACTATGACGGCTACGCTAACCAGATCGCCGTCTACGTGCGTCGTCTGCGTGTGAAAATCGAAGCCGACCCTGACGATCCAAAGTACGTGCAGACTGTGCGAGGGCTGGGGTACAAGTTCATGGCAGAATAATGCAAGAACACGTACAACCCAACAAACGAATGAACCGAGCTGAACCTGCCGGCAGCCGCAGCGGTTGGCGAGCGCGCATGGCCCTGGCTCTGGCCTGCGCGCTCGCATTGCTGGGCGCGCTATCTCTGGCCGTGGGCGATGCCAGCGCGCGCACACCGTGGCCAGCAGCATGGCCGGACGCGCGCGTGATTGCTGCGGACGCGCTGCTGACCTGGAGCGATTTCTACCCTGACGGCTGGGTCACCGCCCTGCCGCTGAGCGCTGGCGTCACCGTCAACAGTCCCGACGGCTTTACAGCGGACAGCGCAAAATTTCGCGTCTCCAGCAACGGCGGCGTCTCCTGGACCGACTGGAGCAGCGCGGGCCTTAACGCCAGTCTGCCCAACCCCAGCACCCTGCACATCACTGTCAACGGCGTGACACTGCCCGACAGCCAAAACCAGAACCGGATTCAGTTCCAGATCACCACGGGCACAGGACAAGTG
>JBFYTD010000182.1:0-5434 GCA_041300885.1 Anaerolineae bacterium
AGCCAAACCCGGCCTGGACGGCCACGACCGCGGCGCGAAAGTGGTGGCGCGCGCGCTGCGCGACGCCGGCTTCGAGGTGATCTACACCGGCATCCGCCAAACGCCGGAGATGATCGCCGAGGCCGCCTTGCAGGAAGACGTCGACGTGGTGGGGCTGAGCATTCTCTCCGGCGCGCACCTGGCGCTGTGCCCCCGGGTGGTCGAGTTGCTGCGCCAGCAGGGCATGGACGACGTGATGGTGCTGGTGGGCGGCATCATCCCCGACGAGGACATCGAGCCGCTGCGCCAGGCCGGCATCCACGCCGTGTTCGGCCCTGGCACCAGCACCCAGGACATCGTAGCCTTCATTAAGCAGCGCGCGGCCGTGCCAGCCTGATCCGGCCACTGGCCCCTACTTCGCCGTTGACTCAAAAACGCCAACCGTATGGTTGGCGTTTTGCATCAGACTGCGGACATCGTCGCAAGCGTGATCAATCAGGTTTATCCCTGAGGCGCGATTTCCGAAGTCTTGGGCTACAGGCAACCAGCACAAGCGCGGCCAACGACCCGGCCAACGCCAACAGCGCCGGCCAGCCGGCCAGGGCTTGCCCCACGCCGACCTCGAAACTCGCCAGGCTGACAGCCGTCGGCTGGTCGATGGTCAAGGGTCCGCTGGCGGTCCAGGGGCTGGCAACAGCGTCCAGCCGGGCCCGCACCCGCAAGCTGGCGTCGGAGGAGGCGCTGGTGGGGACGCGCCACAGCACGTCGCCGCTGACCGACCGGCTGGATTCCAGTTCGGCAGCGCGCCACTCAGCCAGGCTGGCCTGCTCGATCTGAAGGTCGTCGATCCAGGCGGCGTCCTCGCCGCTGCTCAGCGTGCTGTCTTTGCTGTAGCGCCACACCAGCTCGTGCTGCCCGGCAGGGAGGGCCGCGCTGAAGGTCTGCCAGCCGGTCTGGCCGCTGACGTGCAGCAGCGCCTGGCCGTCTACCAGAAACAGGAAATGATCGTAGCCCTGCTCCGAGTCGACCCGATAGCGGAAGCTCAACTGGCCGTCTGCCACAGTCTCCACCGGCAAATCCAGACTGCTGCGTAGGCCATGATCGATGCGGCCGGAACGGGCTGCGCCATCGCTGGCCTGCCACGGCGCCTGGCCGCGCGCGGCGAAGTCCCTGGGCAGCCCGGCGGCAAAATCGACCTGGCGCGTGCCCACGGCGTTGGCGTCGAGGCTCCACTCCAGGTCATAGCTAACCGGCAAGTTCGTCTGCCCCTGCCAGGTCACGGCCCAGAGGCCACCAGGCGCAAGGACCTCGCCGCCGGCCGGTGAGGTCAAAACAGGGGCAGGCAGCGAGGCGAGCCCGCGTGCTTGCAGCGCCTGCACGATGGCGTCACGATACAGTCCGTCAAACAGGCTGGAATCGGCGTCCAACAGCGCCTGGCCGGCCTCGACCAGCGTGGCAGCCGGCGGCAGGTAGAAGCTGCTCTCCAGCGCCAGCACGTCGGCTTTCTCTTGCCCAAGCGCGGCTCGCACATCCCACAACACGCGGCTCCAGATCTCGCCGTCAGCGTGGACGTCGCCGGACAGGTCATGTGGGTATTGGCGGTCGCGGTCCACGCGGCGCAAGCAGGCGCTGGAGCCAGCGGCATTGCCCCGGCTGTCCCACTCGCCGATACAGGCTGGGTCCGCGCTGGTCTCGGCGAACAGGCTGGCCGCCAGATAGTCGCCGAAGCCCTCGCCGATGGCCTCCATCTCGCCGCCGCCCCAGTGGGGCGCCAGGTCGTGCAGCAGGGCGTGGCCGTATTCATGCACGATGATGTCGGGGTCCAGCGCGTCCGGCCAGCCGCCATCGCCGAAGTGCAGCGCATCGTCGCTGACGCTGTAGAAGGACTGGTCCTGGGCGAACCAATGCGGGCTGGCGTAGGTCACCCGGTCGCGAATGCCGTTAGGCGGGTCGTTGCTGTCGCTGTAGCCCAGGGACTGGAGATAGCGCTGGGTCGCGTCGATGTGGTGATAGACCATCACTTCCTTGAAGCGCGGGTCGTCAGGCTGATAGATGAAGTCACCGCCGGCAGAAAAGGCTGTAGCAGGGCGATAGCCGGCTGGCTGAGTGACGTCGGCATACTCGCCGCGCAGCCAGCCGCTGCCATCCAGCCCTTGCAGCGTCAACATGCGCAGGGGCAGCGCGCCCTGGCGGGCCGGCTGCGGCGCGGCCGCATCGAACACCTGCCCACGGGCCAGCACCAGCCGGTTGTAGCGCTTGATCACCTGGCCCGATCCTGCGTCCAACAGCACCTCCCAATCCCCCTGGGGCTGGGCCGCTGAGATCATCACCCGCCAGGCCAGGTGGGCCAGGTCATCGGCCAAGGGCAACACCACCAACTCGGGCGCGGGGCTGTTGGCGCGCGGCGCTCCAAACTGGATCGCAGCCCGCGCCTGCTGCACCGCCTCCACGGCCGATATCTGCGTGGCGACCGTCCCCAGCCGCAGGTCGGGCAGCGTGCGATTGTGCAGCACCTGGACCTGCCCTGCCGCGTCGAGATGCACCGACAGGTAAGCGCCGTAGACCGGCCGGCCAGCGAGGATCTGCTGATAGACCACATGGCTGCTATGGAGGCCGCGACGGGTGGAGATCATGCGCAGGTCAGCCAGGTCTTTGTCCAGGCCCAAGGCGCTGTGATGGGTTCGCAAAAACGCGCCGGCCAGCCCCTGAGCGCTGTCATCGCCGCCGGCAGCCTCGATCTGGCAGCCGCGCAACGTGGCCGGCCAGCCGCTGGCCGCGTCCCAGATCACATCGGCGCAGGGCAGATTAGTCGGGCTGGCCGGCGCGGCCCAGGCAGGCGCGACAAAAACGGCCAGCAGAGCCAGCGTCAGCAGCGAACGGATAGTGATGTGGGGAGTCCTGGCGTGCTTGCGTTGTTGGCGATGCACAGCGGTCGCTCCTCTGGGCTGGGCCAGGGCCGGGGCTGCCGGTCGATGGCCGATTCAAACGTTAACAGTTGCTATTCTAGCACCAGATGGAGGAATTGTCCAGCGATAGCTCATCCAAAGACTTCGGAAGTCGTCGCCTCACAGAACCGTGCTTCTTCAAGTGCTGCGGCGACTTCCGAAGTCTGAGCACCGTCGTCGCCGCTAGACTTCAATCACGCGCCAGGGATACACATTCACCACGGTCGTCGCTTGATACGAGGTCATGGTCACCTCGTCGTTGCGATAGACGTGTTTGTGGCCGTGCAGCAGGTAGCGCGGCTTGAAGGTGCGCATCAGCCAGAGGAAGGCGGCGAAGCCCTGGTGGGCGCGATCAGGGCCGTCGTGGATGCCGGCCGGGGGGCTGTGGGTCACCAAGATGTCCAGCGCGCGGCCGTGCGTGGCGCGGTTCCACAGCAACGGGGGCGTCAATCGCAGCACTCTGCGCCACATCTGGCTCTGGGTGTATTGAAAACGGGGGTTGCGGTTGTAGCGAATGGAGCCATCCAGCCCGGCCAGCAGCAGCCCCTTTTCGTGTACGACGCGCAGGTCGATGTCCATGGGATGGCGGGGCGGCGCGTCCAAACCCCAGGGATCGATGAACTCCTGGCCCGCGGCGTGGTTGCCGTGGACCATCAGGCAGCGCACGCCCAGCATGCTGGCGACGTAGTCGATGTAGTAGTTGGGCAGGTCGCCGCAACTCAGCACCAGATCGATGGCGCCGACAATCTGGCGCATTTCTGGGTTGTAGAGCGCGGGAACGACTTTGTCGCTGATGGCCAGGATTCGCATGAGGAAACGATGAATGATGAACGATGCGCGATGGTCAGTTCATCGTTCAGGATGGGTTGGCGGGAGTATAGCATTGCGCGGGCAGGGAGTCAACGTGGCCCGCCAGCCAACAGCCAATCTTGCCAAAAAGCCGCCGCCAAATAGTCGTAGACAGCGTTGGACTGCACCTGCACGGCCAGCTCGCGGTTGATCTTGACCGAGGCCTCGCTGCCGTTGAGGCTGCCCACGTGAACCCAGCCTGTCCCTCCCGCCTGCACCAGCACCATCTTATTGTGCAGCCCGCTGCCGGCCGGATTGCCCAGCCGCGCGACCAGATTCAACTGCTCAGCCTGGGCCCGCAGATTCAAATAGGCCGCGGTCTGGGAGTTGGAGCCGGGGTCGAAGAAGCTGTCCAGCATGATGCGCACCGTCGCGCCGCGGCGGGCAGCCTGGATGTAGGCCAGCAGGCGCGGGTTGGGCGCACTATCAGGCGTGGCTGCGGCGCCGCCCCAGTTGACCCGCTCGTAGAGCTGCTGCACCAGCACCGTGTCCCCTGACCTAGCTCGTCCCACCATGCCTAGCAGGCCGCCCCTGTCCGGCGGCAGCAGGCTGGTCTCGGGCGACTGCACGAACTCGGCTGCGAACGGGCCGCTGACACGCAGTGGCCGGGGATGGATCAGTTGGTAGCCGCTGCCGCCGCTGGCTGTGGTCGGCACGAAGCCGGCCGGCGGCGCGCCGTAGCGGGGATCGGCCGCGTCCCAGCGAAAGAGGTCGAAGTGGTGCAACGGATCCAGGTCGGCGTCGAACAGCGCAGCCGCGTGCCTGACCAGGGCCGGGTCGTCGACGACCAGCGCCGCGCCGCGCCGGCCTAACGTGCCGTCGCTTTTGTCGTCGTCGGGCATGGAGTCGTAGTTGAAGTTCTCGCTGCTGACCAGCAGCAGGCGCTCGTCCACGACGATGAACTTGGCGTGCTGGTTGCTGTAACGGTCCTTGGCGTCGTTGCGGTCGTTGACCATGAACCAGACCTGCCCGCCGCCGGCCTCGATCACCTGCGTTGTGTAGCGCTGCTGATCGGAAAGACCGCCGGCCGGCGCGCCCTCCAGCAGGATCGAAACAGCGACGCCGTCCCTGGCCTTGGCCGCCAGCAGCTCGGCCAGGGCCACGTGCTCGAAGCTGTAGCTGGCCAGGCGGATGCTGTGCTGCGCGCTGGCCAGGGTCTGGCTCGCCACATCGAACAGGTTGTCCGGCCCCAGCGCGGCCGTCAGCACGCCGCTGGCCGCAATAGTCGCCGGCCGGGCGAAGCGCTCCAGGTCCCAGCCGGGGTACTGCACCCGCTGGCCGCTATAAATGTCGGCCGGGTCCTGCGCCCAGTCCGCGCTGCGGTCGCTGTCGGCCAGCGGCTGGCCGCTGATCCAGTCGAACTTGCGGTAGAGGATCTGGCCCTCGACGGGGAAGGTGCTGCTGGGAGCATAGGGATCGACGGCCAGGCCCTGCCAGCCAGGCTGGCCCGCGTCGCCGTTTTCGTAGACCAGGGCATCCACCAGCCCGCCGGCCCGGTTGAAGAGCAGCGCCTGGCCGCCGGTGTTGGCGAAGCGCAGGGCCATGCCGCTGAGGTTCGGCACCTGGGGATCGCTGTCCGCGCCGTACTCGCAGTCGGGGGCGAAGCCGTAGGAGCGGGCAAAGGTCACGGCGTTGCCCGTACACCACAGCCCCATCCCCGG
>JBFYTD010000183.1:0-5433 GCA_041300885.1 Anaerolineae bacterium
CTGCACGCCTTGAAGGATAGCCTGGCCTCGGCGCGCCGCGCAGGCTGGCGCCAGGGCGAGGTCCAGATCCTCGGCACTCTCGGCAACACCTACTTCCACCTGGGCGACACCGCCCAGGCGCTGGAGTATCACCAGGGTGCGTTGGCGGCCTGCCGCACCATGGCCGATCGCGAAGGGGAAGCCGCCAGCCTCGACACCCTGGGGTTGATCGCGGCCCAGGCAGGCGACAGCAACGCAGCGCTGCAATACTATGACCAGGCGCTGGCCATCCAGCAGGCCATCGGCTATCGCCGCGGCCAGGGCTACACGCTGACCCACATGGGCTTTGCGCTAGCAATGAGCGACAAGCTGCAAGCAGCCGATCAAGCCTTCGACCAAGCCGTGCAGATCCGCCTCGACCTGTCCACCGCCAGCGGCGCGTTCGTCGACGACCTGGCCGGCCGCGCGTATGTTGCCTTTCTGACCCGCGATCTGCCAGCCGCTCGCCGCCTGGCCGACGAGTGCCTGGCGTGGATCGAGCAACACGGATCGGGCGGCATCGAGTTCCTGGCGCGAGTCTATCTGATTCTTTACAGCGTGTTGTTGGCAAGCGAGCCAGACCGGGCGGCTCAGGTGCTCGATGACGGATATGGCCGGCTCCTGCAGCAGGCCGCAGCCATCGACGACCCAGCTCACCGGCGCACCTACCTGGCGGCGATTCCTGACCATCGGGAACTCATCGCAACGTGGGAAAGCGCCCGCAAAAAGGACTCCGATGGCTGATCCAATCTTCGTCGGACGCGAGCGTGAAATCGCCTTCTTGCAGACCCACCTGGCACGCTCTCTCAACGGGCAGGGCCAGGTCGTCCTGGTCCAGGGCGAGGCGGGCCTGGGCAAGACCGCGCTCCTGCAGGAGTTCGCGCGCCGCGCCCAAGCGCAGCACCGTGGCTTGCTGGTAGCCGTGGGCGACTGCAGCGCGCAGACCGGCGCCGGTGAACCCTACCTGCCCTTTCGCGAGGCTATCGGCTTGCTGACGGGCGACTTCGAGGCCAAGCTGGCTCAGGGGCGGATCACGGTCGAAAACGTCAGCCGGCTCAAAAAGCTCATTGCCTACGCAGGGTTGGTGCTACTGGAGGTGGCGCCAGATCTGATCGATGTGCTGGTTCCCGGCGGAAAAATCATCTCCAAAGCAGGCTTAAAGGTCGGCGGCAAGGTTGGAAAGGCCGTGGTGGGTCAGACCACGGCGCAGAGTCGCCTGAAAGAGATCACTACCTCGAAAATCGCCTTGCTCGAAGCGGGCAAAGCACCTCTCGAACAGGAACACATCTTCGAGCAATGTGCCAGCTTTCTCGTCAAGCTGGCTGCCAAACAGCCCTTGCTGATAACACTGGACGATATGCAGTGGGCCGACGCCTCTTCCCTGAGCCTGCTCTACCACCTGGCGCGCCGCATCGACGCCAGCCCGATTCTCATCGTCGGCGCGTATCGCCCTGAGGAGGTGAGCGCAGGCCGGGCCGGCGACCGCCATCCGCTGGAGAAGGTCGAGGCGGAACTGGTCCGCCTGCTGGGCGGGGTTGCGGTTGCACTGGATCGCACTGACCCGGCCCAGAGCCGCTGGTTCGTGGATGCCTATGTCGACAGCGAGCCCAATCACCTGGGCGAGGCGTTTCGCGCGGCGTTGGCGCGCCACACCGACGGCCATCCGCTGTTCGTGGTGGAGTTGTTGCGCGATCTGCAAGCCCGCGGCGCTTTGACCAAAGACGCCGAAGGCTATTGGGTTGACCGGGCCGCAATCGATTGGAGCGTCTTGCCGGCGCGGGTGGAGGGGGTCGTGCGCGACCGCATCGGACGTCTCGACAAGGAACAGCGCGCGGCGCTGACCGTGGCCAGCGTCGCCGGCCAGCGCTTCATCGCCGAACTGGTGGCCGAGTTGTGTCGCACCGACGCGCGCGCCATGGTGCATCTGTTGAGCGAGGACCTGGGCCGCCGCCAGCGCCTGGTTGAGACTGAGGGGATCGAGCGCATTGACTCGCGTCGCCTGTCCTTCTATCGCTTCCGCCACCATCTGTACCAGAGTTATGTCTATGACCAACTGGATGAGGTGGAACGCTCCTACCTGCATGAGGATATGGCCACAGCCCTGGAAGCGCTGTACGCCGGCCGCCTGGACGAGATCGCGGTGCAGTTGGGCTGGCACTTTGACCAGGCCGGCCGCAATGACCGCGCCGTGCATTACCTGCGCCAGGCGGGCGCACTGGCTGCGGCCAGCTACGCCCATGCCGAGGCCTTGCAGCATTTCAGCCGGGCGCTGGAGCTGACCCCGGCCGGCGACCTGCCGGCGCGCGCGGCGCTCTTGCTGGACCGGGAGGCGATCCTCAACTGGATGGGCGATCGGACCCGGCAAGCCCAGGATCTGCAAGCGTTGGCAGATCTGGTGCAGCGCCTACACAACCAGCCCGTCGCCGCCGAGGTCAGCCTACGCCGGGCCAACTACTATCGGGCGACCGGCGACCTGCCGGCTGCACTGGAGGCAGTTCAGGCCGCCATTGCGACAGCCGGGGCTTCCGGGGCCTCTGCCATCGAAACCCGAGCTTATGGGCTGTGGGGGCGCATCCTCCTCCATCAGGGCAATTATGCGGAGGCGCGGGAATGGCTGGAGATCGCCATGGATCTGGCTCAAAAAGCCGGCGACATCCACACGTGGGCGCAAAGCACCTATGACATGGGCGTGACTCACTACTATCAGGATGATTTCAGCCTGGCCGAGCGCTACCTAGCCAGCGCCCGCGACTTGTATACACAGGTTTCCGATCTGAAGGGCGAGGTCAGCGCCGGCTACATGGCGGCAACGATCCACAAGCAGTTGGGCCACTACCAGGCAGCGCTGGACCAGTTCGAGCAAAGCCTGGCCGCGGCGCGGCGCGGCGGCTGGCGCCAGGGCGAGATGCAGGTCCTGGCCACCCTGGGCAACACCTATCTGGGCCTGGGCAACTACATCGAGGCGCGCCGCTGCCACGAGCAGGCCCTGGCGGGCTGTCGCGCTATGAACGATCGCGAGGGGGAAGCGGCCAGCCTCGACGTGCTGGGGCTGGTCGCCGCCGACCTGGGAGACCTGGACGCTGCGCTGCAGCACTATGAGCAGGCGCTGGCTATCCAGCGGGCCATCGGCTATCGCCGCGGCCAGGGCTACACGCTGACCCACCTGGGCTACGCGCTGACCCGTCGCGGCCAGCACGCCCAGGCCGCGCAAGTGTTTCAAGAGGCATTGACGATCCGCCGCGAGCTGTCCCCCGGCAGCGGCGCGTGGATCGACGACCTGGCCGGCCTGGCGCTGGCAGCCCTGGCCCAGGGAGAGCCGGCCGAGGCCCGCCGTCTGGCCGGAGAATGCCTGGCCTGGATCGAGGCGCACGGCCTGGGCGGCATGGAGTTGCCCGCTCAGGTCTACCTGGCCTGTTTTCAGGCGCTGCAAGACAGCGACCCGCCGCGGGCAGCCCGGGCGCTGGACGAAGGTCACCGCCACCTGATGCAGTTGGCAGGCGCCATCGACGATCCGCAGCTCAGCCGCGCGGTTCTTGAGGACGTCCCGATCCACCGGGAGCTGATCGCTGCCTGGCAACGCGTTGCTGGTCGTTAGGGTTCACTCACGCCGTCGGGCTTGAGGCGCAAATGGCCTGCACAGACTATGGACTGGCCTGCAGCAGGCGCGTGCCGGTGCTGGTGGTCTCGGCAATCCAGCCGGTGGCCGGGCCGAAGCGCACCTGCCACCAGCGCAGCCCATCGGTCGTCACTGGACCCGCAACGACCTCGCCCCGGTCGCCGGCCCTGACGCCGGCCAGCACGTCGCCGGCCGGTTTGTCCACGTGGCCGGCCGAGCGCCGCAGGTTGGCGCCTACGTGGATGACCTCCACCTGCCCGCCGGGACGGATCTCGCCAGTGGGTGATGCAACGACCACAGCCGGCAGCGCGGCCGGCGGCGCCAGGCGCGCGTTGTCCCAGGCGAGATTTTCGGCAATCACCTGGTCGCCCAGGCGCAGCGTCACCTGCTTGCCCGGCCCGCCGCAGCCGGCCAGCGGGCCCTGGTCGGCGGCGTCCACCTTGATGATGTACCGCCCCGTCCCGGCCTCGTCGTAGACCACGGTCGCCTCGCCGCAGCCCTCGCTGCCGTCGACGGCGGCGGTCAGCGGTGGGGTGGTGCGCTGTTCAGCGCCGGCGCCGGCCTGGATCTCGCCAAAGTAGACGGCCGGCGGCGTGCGGCTGACGGGGTTGGCCAGGGCCGCGACCGGCGCCTGGGCCAGCGGTGACGCTGATCCCACCTTCAGCGCCAGCGTGATCGGCTCGGTGATGTTGATCCAATAGCCCTGGCCGAACTGGAGGGTTTCGAGGTCGTTGGCCCACGCCTGCTCAGGCCCGATGCGGCGATCGTACACCGTCCAGGGCGCGGCCGACTCGGCGGTGTCGAAGCCGTAGACCGTGGTGTAGCAACACTCAGCGCCGCGGCCGATCCTGGCGCCGTCCAGCGACGCCAGCGCTTGCTCGATGGGCAGATCCATGGGCACGGGGTAGGCGAACAGGTTCCAGCCGGCCGTGTAGAAGGGGATCTCCACCGCTGCGACCAGGACATAGAGGCCCGACTGGTCAGCCTTGGCCGTGGCCTGGTTCTCGGCCGGGTCGCGGTGGGTCGGCAGGCGGGTCCAGGTGGCGCCCTCATCGGGCGAGTAGTAGATCGTCAGCGTGTGTTCGTATCCCTCGGGTACCTCGCGCTGGTAGTAGGCGAACTCGATGCTGCGCGGCGTCTCGTCGGAGGCAACAAAGCGGTAGGCCTGGCCCACGGGGGTGAGCCACTCCGGCAGGCCGGGCGGCTTGGGCAGCGCCTCCAGCGACTCGACGCCCGAGTCGCCCGTCAGAGCGCGGGTGCGGTTGAAGATGGTCACGCCGCCGTCCTCGGACGACATGGGAGCGCCCAGCGCGCGGCTGTTGGCATACAGGCCACGCACATCGCTGCCCAGCAGCGCCCGGTCGTCGGTGCCCAGCAAGGCTCTGTCATCCGTGCCCAGCAAAGCCCGGTCGTCCGTGCCCAACAGCGCCCGGTCGTCCGTGCCCAACAAAGCCCGGTCGTCGGTGCCCAGCAGCGCGCGGTCGTCGGTCCAGAGCAGGCCGCGGTCATCCGTGCCCAGCAAGGCGCGGTCGTCGGTGCCGAGCAGCGCCCGGTCGTCAGTGCCCAGCAAGGCGCGGTCGTCGGTCCACAGGCCAGCCCAGAAATCGACGCCCAAGAGCGCCCGGTCGTCTGTGCCGAGCAGTGCACGGTCATCTGTGCCGAGCAGTGCACGGTCGTCGGTGCCCAACAAGGCGCGGTCATCCGTACCCAGCAAGGCGCGGTCGTCAGTCCCCAACAGCGCGCGGTCGTCGGTGCCCAACAAGGCGCGGTCATCCGTACCCAGCAAGGCGCGGTCATCC
>JBFYTD010000184.1:0-5410 GCA_041300885.1 Anaerolineae bacterium
CCCAGGATGGCAGCCAAGGAGAGCACCACGAACAGCGCCCATGGGTTGAGCGCGCCGCGCGCTGCGAATGTCCCCGCGGCGAAGATCAGCGAATCGCCCGGCAGGAAGGGCATCACCACCACGCCGGTTTCGATGAAGATGATCACGAAGAGAAACGCCAGGGTCCAGGCCCCGTACTGCGCGATGATGTCGCTCAGGTAAACGTCGACGTGCAATATGAAATCTATGATCTGTCTGATGAAGTCCATGGTCTCATTCTTTTACATTGGCCAAAGGATTAGCGCGATACACTGATCGCCCCGAGTCGCCGGTCGCAGAGCAGGGCAGAACCAACGATCCAAATCAAAGCGATATTATAGCACTGAGGCAGGCAAGGGCCAAACGCCACCGGGGTCAGATGAGTAGGGTCTGGAGCAGAGGGATGATGGGCAGAGTTGCTGCGCGCCCGCGCGCCAGCAGATTGTCATAGCGGGGAAGAACGTAGTCGATCTCGGCCAGGTCGGGTTCAATCACGATATCGGCCCGATCCAGCGGATCGCCCGCCTGCAACACCAGCGTGCTGACGGCTGTACTGCCGGCCCAGAACAGATTGGAGGGCACGCGGCGGGCCAGCGGCATCAGGTTGACCGCTACTACCACGTCCGCGCCCATGTCGCGCAGAACCTGGATCGGCAGGTTGTTGCTGGCGAAGCCATCGCACAGCAGGCGGCCGCGCCAGCGGGTGGGCGCCGCCACGCCCGGCACCGACGCGCTGGCCCGCACAGCATGGACCACGCGGCCGTCGGTAATCACCACGCGCTCCCCCGTCACCAGGTCGGTGGCGCCGATGGCCAGCGGCTTGGCCAGCTCGTCGAAAGTGAGGTCGCCCATGGCCCGGATCAGGAAAGTCTCGATCTTGCCGAAGTCCAGCAGCCCCAGCCGTCCCAGCCCGCTGCGACCGGGCAACGGCAGGACAGGGGTGGCGATTCTCAGCCAATTGAACTGCCTGGCGAGCTGGATCAACTCGGCCATATTTAGCCCGGCGGCGTAGGCTGCGGCCACCATGGCGCCGGCGCTGACGCCGCTGACGAAGTCGGCGTGGATGCCGGCCTCTTCCAGCGCCTGAATCACGCCCACATGGGCGCGGCCGCGCGCCATGCCGCCGGAAAGGGCCAGTCCCAGGCGCTTACGCTGTTTCCACATCGACATTCACGTCTTGCAGCTTGTAGCCATCATGTCCACGAACGTCGTGGAAACGTAGTGGGTTGTTCAGGACCCCACCTTGGAAAGGTGGGGCTTCGCCGTCGGGCAAGCTCCACAGTTCAGTGTGGAGTGCCATCATGCCCATGAACTACGAACCGCTGAACCTACGCCGGCGACCAGAGTTCGTCGACCCAGGCAGCCAGGCCCAGCCTGCGCAGCACGTCGGGCGTAGGCTTGCCCGTGGCCGGATCCCAGCCGCGCACGTCGTAGTACAGGCTGAGCAGGTGGTCGATATCCGGCGTGTAGCCCTCGGTGCCGCCGGCTTCGATTTTCTCGCTCAGCAGCTTGGGCAGGCGGTCGTCGGCGCGGGTGGCGCCCAGGCGGAAGTTCAGCGCGCGCTTGAAGACGCTGATGCGCTCGCCCAGGCGGCTGATCTCATCGTAGTCCGCGCCCCAACCGGTCAGGGCGTTGAACAGCCCCACCAGGTTCTCGGCCTGCACGTCCTCGAAGTGGCACAGGATAGCCGAGTTGGTGAAGCTGCGGTAGTCCATGGTGCGCGCGGCCAGCTCGGCCACCTCGCGGCTCTCCTCGTGGCGGTCCAGCAGGTCGATGCCCAGCTCCGGCACGATGCGGCCGCGGATCACCTCGTAGTAGTCGCCGGCCATGTGGTCCGCGCCGCGGCTGGTGGTGGCGTAGACCAGCGCCTGGCCCGAGAAGGCGCGCGGGTCGTGGTAGGGCGCCTCCAGCCCCTTGACCGTCACGGCCAGCTCGGGCACGCCAAAGTGCCGCGCCACGGCGTCCGCGCCCTCGGCCAGCAGGTCGCCGATGCCCTGGCGGTGGGCGATCTTGTCCACCAGCTCGATGGCCGGCTGCACGTTGCCCCAGCTCAGGTCATAGCCCTCCACGTCATCCGCGCTGACGATGCCTTCGTTGAACAGGTAGTAGAGCAAGCCGATGGTGTGCGATGTGGAGATCGTGTCCAGGCCGTGCAGGTTGCACAGATGGCCGGCGTAGGCCGCGCCTTGCAGGTCGTCAGAGCCGAGCAGCGCGCTGAAGCCGATGGCGGTCTCGTACTCGGGGCCGTCCACCCGCGGCGTCTCGCTGCCGGTGACCGCGCTGCGCTCGACTTCGTAGTTGTCCAGGTGTACCTCGCGGCCGCAGGAGATGGGGCAGCGGTAGCAGGGCACCTGGCGGTCCAGCATGGTGTCCATCAGCGTGGCGCTGTTGATCTGCGCCTCGATGCCGGGGTCCTCGCTGGCTGTGTAGTAGCGCACGGGGGTGTCGCCGTACATGAAGCCCACGTCCGCGCCCAGGATGGTGCCGGTCATGCGCAGGCCGACCACGAAGATGTCGTCCACCACGAAGCGCATGGCCGCGCGCAGGTAGGCTTTGAACGCGACCGGGTCGGCCGTGGGGATCTCGGCCTTGCCGCCGCAGGCGATGGCCTTAAGCCGCTTGCTGCCCATCACCGCGCCCATGCCGGTGCGCGCGGCCGCGCGGCCGTGGTCGTTCATCACGGCTGCGTATTTGACCAGGTTCTCGCCGGCCGCGCCGATGGTGGCCACGCGAATGCGCAGCTTGCTGCCCTGTGAGGACAGCGCTTCCTCCACCTGATCCTGTGTGTCATAGTGGTTCAGACCCCACAGGTGCGCGGCGTCGTGCAGCTCGACCTGGCCGTGCAGGATGCTGAGGTAGACCGGCGCGGGCGACTGGCCGGTGACGATGATGCCGTCGTAGCCGGCGTGGCGCAGGGCCGGGCCCCAGTGGCCGCCGCCGTTGGCCTCGCCCGTCAGCCGGGTGGCCGGCGAGCGGGCGACGACGCTGTAGCGGCCGGCCGCGGGCGTCTGCGTGCCCACGAAGGGCCCGGTCATGAAGATCAGCGGGTTGTCGGGGCCGAGCGGGTCGGTGTCAACCGTCACGTAGTCGGCCAGATAGCGCGCGCCCAGCCCGCTGCCGCCCACGAACTGGCGGGCATACTCCGGGTTGAGCGGCTCATCCCACCAGCGGCCCGCCGTCAGATCGACGCGCAGCAGTTTGCCGAGATAGCCGGGGAGAGTTGTGGTCATAGGACATCAGGGGAAGATTGGGTGATTGGTTTATTGGGTGATTGGTGAATTGGCGGATGTCACAAATCGGTAGAGCGGTGCATCTAGGCCGCAACCCGATCAATCAACCAATCACCCAATCACCTAATGACCCAATCAACTTGCACGCTAGAAATCAACCGACCGCCCTTCATACGCACACATGAACAGCTTCGCCAGGTCGTCGCTCTCGGCGAAGCGGGTGTTGAAGAAGAGCTGGTTGTCGGCTTCGGCGTTGGCCACCAGCTTGGGCAGGGCCTCCTCGAAGGCGGCGCGCGCGATGCCCAGATCCTGGATGCTGGTGGCGAAGCCGACGCTGGCCGACAGGCCGCGAATCGCGCCGACCAGCGCGGCCGTGCCCGTCTCCTCGTCCTCGGCCGGCAGGCGCACGTGGTGGGCGATGTCGCCGTAGCGGGTGTTGCCGCCGTTGGCCGTGAACTCGACCACGTAGGGCAGGAACAGGCCCACCGAGCGGCCGTGGGGCACGTGCAGCACCGCGCCCATGGAGTGGCCCATGGCGTGGGCCAGGCCCAGCATGGAGTTGCCGAAGGCAAGGCCGGCGATGGCGGCGGCGTTGTGCATGTGCCCGCGCGCCTCGGCGTCAGCGCCATCGGCGTAGGCCCGCGGCAGGTACTTGAAGACCAGATCCACGGCCTTGAGCGCCATGCCGTCGCTGAAGTCGTTGCGCATGGTGTTGGTGTAGGCCTCCACCGCGTGGGTCAGCACGTCCATGCCGGTGTCGGCGGTGATCCTCGGCGGCAGGCCCAGCACCAGGCTCGAGTCGACGATGGCCAGGTCGGGCAGCAGCTCCGGCGTGCCCATGGCCAGCTTCATCTGCAACTCGGTGTCGGTCAGCACCGTGGCCCAGGTGGCCTCGGAGCCGGTGCCGGACGTGGTGGGGATCGCGATCAGCCGCGCCTTCTGGCGCAGGCCATATTCCTCCATAGGGTTGATGGCCGCGGGGTCGGCGTCGGGGTTTTCGTAGAGCAGCCAGGCCGCCTTGGCCGCGTCCATAGCCGAACCGCCGCCCAGGCCGATGATCCAGTCGGGCTGGTACTCGACCATCTGCTGCGCCGCGCGACGCACGGTCTGCAGCGAGGGGTTGGGCTCGACCTCGGCGAAGACGGCGCTCTCCAGGCCGGCTGCCGTCAGATGTTGCTGGACTCGCTCGACGAAGCCGAAGGCCAGCATGTTGGCATCGGTGACGAAGAACGCCCGCCGGCCCTGCAGGTTTTCCAGGTACTCCAGGGCGTCATCGCCAAAAACTATTTTAGGGCTGCTGAAGATCCACATCTTTTTGTCTCCTGGCGCTTGTTGGGGGACGATTTTCCAATCGTGCCCTTCGGCCGGCTGCTGTGCTCAAGCCACAGGGCACGACTTGGAAAATCGCGCTACGATTGCGCGAACGGGTCGGACGTAAGAAACCGGGTTTTTGTCTCACACGCAACGATCATGACGCAATGCGTTTCCTGTGCGCACACAACGCTCATGGTCGCACAAGAAAAACCCGGTTTCTGGACCTCATCACTCCGGAAACTCGGTCGGCACCTGGGTGGCGCAGTTGACCAGCTCCTGCGCGGCCTTGACCGACTTCAATACCTTGGCCATGTTGCCCTTGAGCTTAAGCTGGCGGGTCATCAGGGCCTGGATCGGATCGACCTTCTTGTCGATAACCTTTTTCCATGAGGCCGTTTTGCCGCTGACTTCGAACTCTGGAGTCTTGCTGGTGGGGTCGGCCACGATGTAGGCATCACGGCAGTCGCCGTGCCACAGGTCGAGGTACATGGTGCGCTGCCCGCCGTCGGCCAGGTCGACAATGAAGTAGAAATCGCCTTCCCAGGTAGTAGCGGCAGCCTTATAGGCCGCGCTGCTATTGACGGCATCCTTGAATGCCACTGCCCACGCATCGGACAAAAACGGGATCGCCATAGATCGTATCCTCCTGAAGTGTGTGAGTTGATAGGAATGACGCGCTGCGTCTAGAGCACGTTTGCACTATACCACGAAACAAAAGGCAGGGCAAAAAGGGTTGGGAGGTTGCAGGTTGCAGGTGGCAGACGGAAAGATGGCAGGCGGTAGCGGGCAGGTGGCGGACTGAAAGGAGGCAATTAGCAGGTTGGCGACTGGTTGCGTGCTGTGGTACA
>JBFYTD010000185.1:0-5391 GCA_041300885.1 Anaerolineae bacterium
GCAAATACAACGTGCTGCCCATCGACGCGCGCGGCTCAACCCGGCTCCTCGACCCACGGCCCCAGGCCGCACCGCCGCGCGACAAGTACACCTTCTTCCCCGGCACCCAGGCCGTGCCGGGGAACGCCACCGTCAACGTGATCAATCGTGCCCATAGCATCACCGCCGAGGTCGACATCCCCGAAGGTTTGGTCGAAGGTGTGTTGCTCTCCTATGGCGGCGGCGAGGGCGGTTTCAGCTTCTACGTGCAGGATGGCAGGCTGCACTACGCCCAGAATGTTGTTTCGGCGGCGCTGCTGCACGTCGAATCGACGGAACCCGTGCCTGTGGGGCGCCACAGCCTGCGGTTTGAGTTCGAGCCCACGGGTAAGCCCGACATCAAGGCCGGCAAGGGTGTTCCCGGCCGCAGCCAGCTTTACATCGATGGTCGTTTGGTGGGGCAAGCCGAGTTTGCCGCCACCGTGCCGGTCACCTACGGGCTGGGTGGCGGCATCGTCTGTGGCGCCGACACCGGTTCACCGGTCACGCCGGCCTACAGGCCGCCGTTCCACTTTACCGGAAAACTCTACGAGGTGACTATCGACGTCAGCGGTGAGCTGATCCGAGATGAGGAAGCCGAGATGCGCTTGGTGCTGGCCCGCCAGTAAGGAAAGGTGTGACTATGGGCAGCGTACTGGTTAGCTTGCTTCCTCTGATTCTCGGCGCCGCGGTGGTGCCGATCTGGATCATCATGGTGCTGTTCCTGCTGCGCAGCGAGGGCGGCCTGCTCAAGGCGGCGGCCTTTGCCGCCGGCGCAATCATCGTGCGCTTGGTGCAGGGCGTGCTGTTTGGCTATGTCTTCGGTGCAGCAGCGGAGGCCAATCCTGATAGCCAGGGCATCGTTGTCGCCACGCTGCTCGTGATTGTCGGCATCCTGATGCTAATCACAGCCTTCAAGCAATGGCGCAAGGAAGACGACCCTGATGCTCCGCCGCCCAAATGGATGGCGACCATCAGCGGATTGTCGGCAGCCAAAGCCTTTGGCATGGGCGCGTTGTTGGTGGCGATCGCAGCCAAGCAGTGGGTCTTCACGCTCTCGACCATCGGCGTTATCGGGCAGGCGCAGTTGAGCCAGGCAGGCAACGCGGTGGCATTCCTGTTCTACGTAGTTGCCGCCCAATCGCTGGTGCTGGCGCCGATCATCGTCTACGCTGTTGCGCCCAGCCAGTCGGCTAAGACGCTGGACGCGACGCAAAGCTGGTTGGAACGCCACAACCGGATGATCGTGATTGTGGTTTCGTCGATTTTCGGTGCGTTCTTTCTCTGGAAGGGCATTGCCGGGTTGATCGGTTAATGGCCTTCAATTCAAATACCTAAGGAGCATTGTCACTATGATGGGACCAGTCGAGTATCTAACTGTCGAGTTTCCAGGCAACCAGTTCAAGGGCGAAATCATTCCGGCGCTTAACGAGCTGGTTTCCAACGGCACTATCCGCATCCTTGACATGATCTTCATCCGCAAGGATGCAGACGGAAGCGTAACCTGGAATGAGCTGAGTGCTCTACCCGTTGAAGTAGCCTCCCTCTTCAACCTCCTGGGCAGCGAGTTCCAAGACTTGATGACCGAGGAAGACTTTATCCTCGAGGCTGAAATGCTGCAGCCGAACAGCTCTGCCGGAGTCTTGCTCTTCGAGCATCTGTGGGCCACCCGGCTGCGCGACGCAATCGTGAATGCCAATGGTCGCGTCGTCGATAACGGCAGCATTCCGGCCGCCGCGGTCGAAGCCGCCATGGAGGCCGCGCTCGGCGGCGTCCATTGACCAACTCAAGACAAACAAACTGGGAGACATTCGATGGGACTTCGACGAGGCGGTGGCAACCGCAATGATAGCCCGGGCCGACCAGGCCATCAAGATCAGGAACAGTCAACCGGCCGCTTCGGCGGCAAGGCCGAGGATCACACCCCGGACCGCTACAAGATGCGCGAGAAACTGCTGTCGATCGGCGACGATTTCTGGATCGAAACGCAACGCGGGCGACGCGCCTTCAAAGTCGATGGCAAGGCGCTACGGCTGCGCAATACCTTGATTCTGGAAGACCCACGGGGCAACCCTGTGTATGAAATCCAGGCTAAGGTGGTGGCCATCAAAGACACCATGGCCGTGTCCAAGCCCCACGGGCGCGATGTGGCTACCGTCAAGCACGCGCTGATCTCGCCCCTGCGCGACAGAATGTCGGCCAACATGGCGGACGGCCCCGACATCGAGATCCGCGGCAACATCCTGAACCATGAGTATACCATGGAGCGCCGCGGCAAGCGGATCGCCGAGGTGTCCAAGAAATGGATTGCTATCCGCGACACGTATACCGTAGAGGTCGATCCCGGCGAGGATGACGCGCTGATTCTCGCCCTGACCGTCGTCGTCGAGCAGATGTGTCAGGAGTAATACGCGGTGTTCGCCGGAGTGCGCTCGGCGACTGGCTCGAGGCCGCCGATCCGGGCGGCCTTCGTCGCTCCCATGCCGCTCGCGCCGCGCTGGCTGCTCTGACTGCCTGGCTGACCGTGCGCCTGGTCATCAGCTGGCTGGCAGATCAGCCGATGCCGGCCGTCGGGCTGTATGCTGTCACGATCTGCTTCGTCGACGCGCTGGTCATCGTCGATGCCCGGCGCTCGGAGCGGCGGCTGACGCTGTTGTTGAGCATGGCGATGGCCGCCCTGGCGCTGCTCCTGGCAAGCCTGCTGAGTGGGTCTGGCTGGCTTTACTCGGCTGTCTTGCTGGCGCTGATCTTCGCATCCTACGCGGCGCGGCGGCGCGGGCTTCGCCCTGGCGAGCTTGTCCTGGTGCTGACCATGAGCCTGTACTTCGCCCAGGGCATCGGCGTCACGTGGGGCGGCCTGGCCTGGTTTGTGTTTGCGGTCGTGACCGGTGTGCTCAACCTCTGGCTGTGGCAGTTCGTGCTTCTGCCCTATGACCCGGCGCGGTCGTTGCGCAACAGCATTCAGTCCCTCTATCACGCCACAGCCGCGGCCGTCGATGTTGTGGCCGCCACGGTTGAGAAAGCACCTTCGTTAGGCGAGGAAGCCAAGATCGAGAAGGATCTGCGCCGGAGGCTCAGGCAGGTGAAGCTCAGCCGTCGCGTCATCGAGAGCCAGTTTTCCGGAGTGCTGGCTCCTGGCGGCTGGACGGAGGCGCAGATCGGCCAATTGCAGCTTGCTCTCTTCAATACAGAGCAAGGGTTGGCGCAATTGGTCGAGGGCGCAGCCAATCGGTCGCACCTTTCCAGCATTCCTGCCGAGATTCGGACACCGCTGGGACGCAGCCTGCGCTCGTTGCAGGAGGCGCTGGTCGCCGCCAACTCGGAAAGTATACAGGCGCTGGCAACTGAAAACGCCGCGCTGCAAACTGAGGTGCGGGCTTATGCGAGCGCCGTGCTCGGCGACGGGTTTCGGGCCACGGATGCGCCGGCCCCTCCTTGGGTGGCTGACGCGTTGCGCCTCGTCAGTGGCAGCGTTCAGGTAGCGCAGTCGGCCGGCCAGGTGCGCAAGCTCGAAGGGCGCCAAGAATACGCCGGGCGCCCAACTGAATCGCCTGCTAGCGCCAACGCCAAGACTCCCACCAGCCCTGCGCCGCCGCAGCGGATGCGACTATTCGGTAACTTGACCGTGCATCCGACGACGGCGCTGGGCGTTCAGGCCGTCGTGGCGACCGCTCTGGCCATGCTTGTGGCGCGGCTGTTGAATGTGGACCACTCCAACTGGGTCTTCTGGACCGCCTTCGTGGTCATCGCCGGCTCTACCGGCGAGTCCTTGCGCAAGATGATGATGCGCGTCGTTGGGACGGTTGGCGGCGCAACGATCGGTGTGGCGCTGGCGCTGCTGACGCCCGATAACACGGTCTTTGTTGTCCTGGTTGCGACAGCCTGCATCTTTCTGACCATCTATGCCTGGCCGATCTCGTACCCGCAGATGGTCTTTTGGTTGAACATCGGTTTTGTCATGGTCTACACACGCCTGGGCGCGCAGGAATTGGATTTGCTCTTCGCCCGCCCTGTGACCACGTTGCTTGGCGCGCTGGTCGCGGCGTTGGTGGTCGTGTATGTCTTTCCAATCCATACCGTGGACCGTTTCAAAACGGCTGTGGCCCGCTTTCTTGACGCGGTGGACGGATACGTCGCTGCCTTTGTCGAGAAGGTGGCCAACGGTGACAGCGCACAGCCCCTGGACGCCGTGCATGCGAGAGTTGCAGCCACTTTCGCTCACGTGGAACAGACATTGCCCGGCGTCGCCTTCGAGAACAATCCGTTGCTGCAGGCGCAGAGCGTGCTGACCCAGCAAGCGACCCGCATTGCCGCTTTGGAAGGCGAGATTACGCAACTGGCGCACGCCGCATCCGAGGATGTCGATTTGGCTGACGATTCTGGCGTTGCCGACTGGATGCGCGCCGCACAGGCACGTATTCATCGCGACATCCAGGCGATCACACCTCTGCTGAGCGGCGCACCAGGCCAGGCGCCGAAGGCGACGCCGAGCGAGCAGGCGAAGTCCGGGCAATCTAGGGTGATGGACCCGGAGCGCTCAGCCGACCAGCCACAAGTAGCCGGCGGAAGAGAGGGACAGTTACGATCCAGCGCCGGGTTGGCGTTGATCCGCATCGATACCATCATCGCTCAAATTGCTGAAGAGCTTGGCGCACCTGGCAGAGCAGCACAGGACCCAGGCGTTAGTTGACGATTACCATCCAAATTTCACTCCAGGAGGCAATACCCATGAGACGACGAGGACCCAGTCTGTTGATGACAGCCGCGGTGGTTGGAGGCACAACCGCCGTGGTAACGAGCAGTTCACAGAAAAAAGCGGCGCAGCAGCAACAGGCAGCCGCCCAGCAACAGGCGACACAGCAGCAGATGGCGGACATGCAGGCGCAACAAGCCCAACTTGCTGCGCAGCAGGAGGCGCTGGCGCAACAGGCCGCCGCAGGGCCAGCCTCGAACAGCTTCGATGAGCAGTTAGTGCAAATCCAGAAGCTGTCGGCAATGAAAGAGCAGGGCCTGCTGACCGAAGAGGAGTTCAACGCCAAGAAGGCGCAAATCCTCGGCATCTGACAGACAACCTCGCCGGCGCGCGGTTTGCCGTGCTAAGGGCGAGGCATCTGGCGGACTCGACCAGGGGATCAGCGAGTGGGCAGGCAGCCACTGGCTGATCCCCTGGTACTTGGTCTTTCATTAAGGAGCATTCCCCATGAACTTGCCCGTTCAACTGCAGAATAACGAAGAAGTTGTCTCGGTCATCAAGCGCCACCCTGCCAGCCTGTGGGGCAGACTCGCCCTCATTGCAGCGATCTTTATCATCGTATTGGTGCTTTGGATCAACTTGGGCCTGGGCGAACCAGGCGCCGTGAACACCACGTTCGA
>JBFYTD010000009.1:0-13901 GCA_041300885.1 Anaerolineae bacterium
ACACCTCCACGCCCGGCACGCGGGCGTGCAGCAGGCCGGCCAGATAGGCGCGATAGTCCTGCGCGTGGACGCCGTCGTGGTCGTTGGAGCCTTGCATGATGCCGGCCAGAAAGACGCGCATAGCCGATTCCTCATAGATCGAAAGGCGTCCGCGCCGGGTCGGGCGGGACGCCCTCGCGATCGGGTTAGCTTTAGCCGTACTTCGCCTTGAGTTGGCCGACGAAGTC
Source organism: Anaerolineae bacterium (assembly GCA_041300885.1). GTDB lineage: Bacteria > Chloroflexota > Anaerolineae > JAAEKA01 > JAAEKA01 > JAAEKA01. Next base: position 228 of record JBFYTD010000009.1, read on the forward strand.
CACGTACTGCTGCATGGCGGCTTCCTTTGCCGTGCCCTTGAGCTTGGCCCAGGCGTCGTACTTGAAGCGGCCGGCCATGTCCATAAAGCCGGGCCGGCTGCCCTGCACGTCGCCGGTCGTCGCCTGCTTGTAAAGGGCATAGAGCTTGAGCATGGTCTGATCGTCGGGCCGCCGGGCCAGCGTCTGCACCTCTTGCGCGGCGGTCTCGAACTGGGTTTGTAGGTCGGACATGGGGACTCTCCTTGTGAAGATGAAAGAAACCGGATCGAACTCGAATTAGCTGAGCAGGTAAGCTGCGATCAGGCGCGCCGTGTTCTCCAACGCCTCGCGATGCGTGCGCTCGTAGTGATGAGACGCATCAACGCCGGGGCCGATCAGTCCGACGCGCACGTCGCCGCCAGCATACCAATAGGCTTCGCCGTCGGATTGATAGTACAGATAGACGTCGGTGCACCAACGCAGACCGTGCGCTTCGGCCAGCCCCTCCAACTCGCGGCGCAAGGACAGATCGTAGGGCCCGCCGGCGTCACGAGCACAGATGGTCACCGAGAACTCGTCCGATGTCTGACCGGGCGCGACGACCGCCATATCCACCGCCACGAGATCCGCCAGGTCGGCGGGCAAACCGGCAGATGCACCGTGCCCCACTTCCTCGTAATTGCTGATGAGCACGGTCGTGCGTTGCCTGGGGCGCCGGCCGGCGCTGTGCAGCGCCTCCAGCGCGGCGAAGATCGCGGCCACGCAGGCCTTGTCGTCCAGGAAACGGGAGCGCACAAAGCCAGCTTCGCCCAGTTCCACGCGCGGGTCGACGCTGACAAAGTCGCCCACCCGGATGCCCAAGGCCCACGTCTCTTGCTGCGACGTGCTGCGCGCGTCCAGGCGCACCTCCATGCTGTCGAATTCGCGCTTGGCATGGCGCTGATCAGACGGTGTGGCATGGCCCGAAGCCCCTAGCGGCAATAGTGAGCCGCGCCACCGCGTGCCATCGCTGGCGTGGACCGTGATCCCTTCGCCCTCGACTGATGGCCACTGCAAGCCGCCAATGGCCACCAGTTGCAGGCGGCCGTTGGCCTTGACCTGTTGCACCACAGCGCCCAACGTGTCTACGTGGGCGGTGAGCGCGCGCGGCGCGTCGTCCCGCTCCCCTGGCCAGGTGGCCACCAGCGCGCCCTTGGCTGTCAGCGCCAACTCCAGCGGCAAGTCAGCGAAACGCCGGCGCACATAGGCAATCGCTTCTTCAGTGTAGCCAGTGGGACTGGGGATACTCAACAATTCAGTCAGGAAATCCAGCATGCGGTCGGTATCGATATGCATGACACTCCTTTTCGGTGCAAGCAAGGATCGACCAGGACCAGGCTGTCACTGGCCGCGCGTGCTGAGGGGAATGAAGGCCCGGAACGTGCCCTGAAACACCTCGCTGTTGTCCAGGAAGTCGCCGCTCCAGCCGCCCACGGCATAGATCAACGAGCCGCGGCTCGCCACGCCGGGGAGGAGCCACTGGCCCTGCACCGGCGACGGGATGGAAGACCAGGTGTTGGTCAGGCTGTCGTAACGCTCGTTGAAGGCCGAGGCCCGCTGCCAGCCGCCGCCAATGGCATAGGCTGAGGCGCCGTCGGCGGCCATGCCCAGCCCGCCGCGCGGCAAATTCATCGGCGCGCAGGCTTCCCAGCGATCCTCGGCCGGGTAATAGGCGCTGCACGCGGCGTACTCCTGCCGCCCGTCGAAGCCGCCCGCCAACAGGATGCGATCGGGCAAGGCCGCCGCTGCCGCAAAGCCGAGCGTGTTGGGCATCGGCGAGCGGCTGCTCCAGGCGTCGTCCGCCGGATCATAGACCCAGACGCTGTCCACATAGCCCGCGCCGTCCCAGCCGCCGAAGAGATAGAGCCGCCCATCGAAGACCGCCAGGGCATAGGCGGCCAGCGGCGCAGGCAGGGAAGCGCGCGTCGTCCAGGTGTCGCCGGCCGCCGCGTATACCTCCAGCACGCTGCTGGCGGCGCCGTCGCTGGCGATGCCGCCGGGCACGTAGACCAACCCATCAACCACGCCCGCCTGCACGTTGGCCACCGGGGTGGGTTTGTCGCTGCCTGGCAGCCAGCCATTGGTCTCGGTATCGTATAGGAAGACGGCGCCGCTGACGCCGGCCTGGTCTTCCCCGCCAATCGCTGCCAGCCGGTCGCCGACTGCTGCCAGTGCGAGCCGGCTGCGCGGCTGCGGCAATGGCGCCAGGCTGGTCCAACGGCTGGTCTCCACCCGCAGCGGGGCGCCCTGCCCTTGCCGGCCCCCGTCGCTCAGATCGCTGGCCGCCGGCCGCGCCTGTACACGAGCGAGAAAACCCGGCAGCAGCAGGACGGCCAGCACCAACGCAGCGGCCGCAAAGAAGTAGACCCGCTGCCACGGCGCCAGCCCCGGCTCGGCCGGCAAGGCCGGCGCTGCCTGCGCAGTGTCATCGGCCTCGTCCACGCCGTCAACGACAATCCAGCCGGCCTGCGCGGCCTTGACGATGGCCTCGGTGCGCGAGCTGGCGTCGAGCTTGGCGAAGATATTGCGCAGGTGGACCTTGACCGTGTTGAGGGTGATCACCAGGTCTCTGGCGATCTCCTGGTTGGTCAGGCCGCGCGCGACCAGCTCAAGGATTTCTTGTTCACGCTTGCTGAGAGGGTTTTCTCCACCTGACATGGCCCCCATTGTGCCACAGAAGGAGGATTTTGGGAAGGATATCGATGCGCTATACAGATGACATGAATCAACTTCGCTGTGCGGCTTTGCGATCGCAGCGGCCACGTGCTATAATTTGCGACCAACGCCATGCGCACAGGCGCCCCAACACGTTCGAACGCTCTCAGTGGTCATCCACGGATTGGCTCGGTCAGACCAGCCATGCTTAACAATGCTTATCTCCAACCGATCAAGACGAAAGCGGGTGAGCGAGCGCTGCTTTTGGTCATCATCCTGGTGGGAACAGCCCTGCGAGTGCATCAGCTTGCCGTCAAGGGCTTTTGGGGTGACGAGATCTGGACCGCCCAGCGCAGCATTTGGGCCCCTGCGCAGATCATCAACTTTTCGCTGGACAACACCGTTGGCCCATGGACCTATTTGGCAGGCTGGTTGTCGTTGACGTTGCTGGGCACAGATCTTCAGGAGTTCGTCCTACGCTGGCCCAGTGTGATCGCTGGAATCCTCACGATTCCCATCGTCTGGGCGTTGGCGCATCGACTATGGGGCAAGGGGGCCGGCCTCGTTGCTGCGGCGCTGGTGGCCGCTTCGCCTTATCAAGTGTGGTACGCGCAAGAGGCGCGCTACTACACCTGGATGGTCTTGTTTTCGGTTGCGTCCACCTATTTCCTGTACCGCGCATTTGAGCAACCTCGACGCGCAGCCTTCTGGGCAGCCTTTAGCATCGCCACCCTCCTGAACGTCTATAACCATCCCCTGTCGGCGCTGCTCGTCGCCCTTGGGCAACTGCCATTTTGTCTACTCTATACAGTCAGGCTGCCCGACCGCTGGGCGCGTGTCACTGGACTGACCGGCAGCGCGATCGCTGTTGGATTGGGAAGCTTGCCGCTCCTCCTGCGTATCACGGCCGCCGGCCAGCTCAATACGCAGGATGCAGCCACTGTCCTCAGTCCGTCGCTGGACGGCTTGTTGGCGGCCTTGACGTACATCCTTGGCGAACTCGTCGAGCGCTTTGGCCCCGGAGGGTGGTCCAGCTGGATCTTCCTCTTCTGTGCCATCTGGGGAGTCACGGCGCTGGTGAGAGCCAGACAGCACAGGCATTTGGTGTTGTTGCTGGCGCCCTTCGCGCTGGCTCCACTGTTCTTCGCGCTCACTAAGTACGGGTTTATCCTGCGCTATGTGCTGTTCTTGCAGCCCCTCTATCTCTTGCTCGCTGCCCGTGGTGTAACTGCCCTGGCCGGCGCAGGCGCATGGCTGGCAGCCCGATTCTCTGACAGCAACCCCAGCGCCCAACGCAGCGCATCCCGGCGCAACCTGGGGCCGGCGCTGGCTGCCGCGGCCGTGGTGGTGTTGACCCTGACATCGCTGGCCACCACGTCCAGAGCCTACACGCAGGCCAAGCCGATTGACTGGCGCAGCCTGGCCGCCTATCTGCAGAGCCACGCCCAACCGCAGGATGTGATCGTAGCGCGCTATATCTGGGCCGGCGCTGCACTGCGGTGGTACTTCGATCCAGCGTTCCAGCGCTACGTGTTCGACAGCGAGCAACCTGACGCGGCTGCGATCCTGTCGGGCAGCAAGCAGGTCTGGCTGATCCTTCCCACAGAACATCCCCTCGATCCTGACAATGAAAACGATCCCATGACACAGCTTGACCTGACGATCGTCGAGGACTGGCGAGACCCTCGGCTCCGTGAAGACGTTGGCTACTTTCCGGTCTCAGAACTACCCGCCAGTCTTTACGTCGGTCGGGTCGACACCAACTGGATCAAGTTCGCCGAGGTCGCGCAGCCGAACTGGACTGACCGCAGCTACAGTGAGATCGCTCCGGGCGACACGCTCGACTTCAGCTTGACATTGCCCAACGATGGCCCGCGCGAGCTTTTGATTACCTACTTTGACCACCCCGCCAAGCCGATACAAGTCAGCATCGACGGCCAGGTCGTTGGCGTTCTGGGACGCGAGGGAGGCGGCTGGCTGACCGAGCCGCTGCCGGTGCCGGACGGGCTGGATTCGATGATCGACGTGACCATCACGGCCGCCGGCGCCGAAATCGGCGGCGTCAGCTACGCCGAGCTACGGCCGGCAGCGCAATAGTACCGCCCGACATTGCCAACGAACCAGGAATTTACCATGGCCCAATACCAAATCCTCTACTGGCACGACATCCCCCTTCAGGTGCGCGGCCGCGACGGCCGCGAGCGCGCGAATGCGAACCTGCCGCCCCGTTTTCAGGAGGCCATCGACGCCGCGGCCATGCTGGCCGGCCTGACCGGCGATGACGCCTACACCGACGGCCTGCACTGGAGCGAACCCCAGGAACGCTCCGGCTCTCCCGACGACGTGGCGGCCGCCGTGTCGGATGAGATCGACCTGCAGTACCCGACTATCGACTGGCGCAAGACGGCGGCTGCGTTGAGGGCGTGAAGCGTGGAGCGTGATCGAGCCGCGAGCCCCCGGTTACTTCTCACGTCTCACGTTTCACGTTTCACGTCTCACGTCTCACGTCTCACGTAGCACGGCAAGCAACGCCCCCATCACGTGCGTCAAATCGCTGATCGCATCGGCCGCCCGTGCGTGTCCTGCGCCGATCAGCACCGTCGGCGCCAGGTTCTCGGTGTGGCCGCGGGCGCGGATGTCCTCGATGTTGCCGTGGTCGCTGATAATGGCTACCAGCGTCTGCTCCAGCTCGACTACAGCCAGCAGGCCGCCCAGGAACGCGTCGATTTCATTGAGGATCTGTACGCTGGCGTCCAGGCCGCCTCCGTGGCCAGCCACGTCAGTTGCCCAGTTGTCGAAGAAAACCAGGTCGTGGCTGGCCGAGAGTCGGGCCAGCACGCGGCCCGCCTCGGCCGGCGTCCATAGCGGCATGGATGGATAGCCCATGCCGCGCCAGCCGGCGTTGGTCAGGTCCACGCTCAGCGCCTGGCCGGCCAGCAGATCCTCGGCCGTGCGCAGGCGCAGGCCGGCCGCCTGGGCCGCGTGGGGGATGGCGCCATGCAGCCGCTTGCCGCGCGCCACCGCATCGAAATAGCCCTGGGGGTAGGCGTTGACGAAGGCCACCGAGCGGCCCTCAGCCAGCACACGGGTGAAGAGCGTCGGCCCCTCCAGCATCGCACGCAGGTCGGCGTTGGGCCGCGGGCCGAAGTGCCCGCCAATCAGCAAAGGCGCGTTGCGGCCGGTCAGCAGCGCAGTCTGGCCGGTGGCGCTCTGCGGGCGACCGGGCATTCCCAGCCCCGCGTCCGTCGGCACCATCGTCGCGCCGGCCGCGTCGATCCGCCCGCTGCTTGCCACCAGCCGTCGCCCGCCCAGCACACCGGTCAACACCGGCAAGCGAGCCGCCGCCAACGGGTTCACCTGCGGGTCATTATCGCCCAGCCCAACGCCGTCCAAAAATAGAACCACCACATGCGTCATTCATTTAACCTCTTGGTGGGTGAGTGGGATTCAGTCAACTGATCACCCTCTGCCGTCTGCCGGATCGCCTCATAGCCGGCGAAGTCCTGACCGATGAAGTTGAGCAGCACCTGGGCAAACACGCCAGGGCGCTCCACCATAGGCGTGTGGCCGCAGCCGCGCAGCACTTCCAGGTTGTTGGCGCCCGGGATCGACAAGAGCAGCCCGGTCTGCACGCTGCGCTCGACGATCTGATCACGGTCGCCCCAGACCAGCAGCACGGGCAAGCGCAGTTGTCGCAAATCATCAGGATCTAGCCGCCACTGCTGCAGAGCCAGGGCAGCGGCGCTGAAGGCGGCCGGCGCCTGCCCATGAGCGTCGTCCACCAACTGTTGGAAGAAGGGGTCCGGCGCCTGGGCTGGCATGATGCTGGCCAGGGCCTGCATGAGCAGGCCGCGGTCGCCGCGCATCTGTTCCAGCAGCGCGTAGCCCTCCGGCGGGGTCGGCGTGCCCTGGAGCGACGGCGTGCTCACCAGGGTCAACGAACGCAGCCGGCCAGGGGAGGCCACGGCATAGGACAGCGCAACGGCTGCGCCCAGCGAATGTCCGACCAAATCGACATTCCACAGATCCAATCCGTCGATTAGATCCGCCAGCACAGCAGCCAGCCGGTCAATGGTATAGCTGGCGGGGTCATCAGGCCGGTCGGAGCGGCCGCAGCCTGGCAGGTCGGGCGCGTAGCAGGTGAACTGCTCGTCCGGCAGCAGCGCCAGCACAGGCTGCCACCAGCGGCTGCTGGCAAAGCTGCCATGGACCAGCACCACGGGCTGTGGGCCGGCGCCGCTTTGCTCGTAGTGTAGCCGAAGCTCGGACGTTGTGACGTAAGGCATGTTACCTCGGAGGGTTGGACGTTAGAAATGTCATTTCTGCAACGCCCCGGGTTCGACCCTATCGCCGCAGCGCTGCAAGAAAGCAAGCAGCAGCGGCTCAAACAGATCTGGCGCCTCGACGTGCGGACTGTGTCCTACGCCGGGCAGAACGACCAACTCGCCCTGCGTGCGTTCGGCGATCATGGCCGAGTGCTGCACAGAAAAATAGGGGTCGTCAGCGCCATGCACCACCAACACCGGGCAGCGCACCTGCACCAGTTCGTCTGACACGTCCCACGCCCAGAAGGCCGGGTCGCACCAGCGCTCGCGCCAGCGCTGCACCACCTGCCCGGCGCGCGGGCCGTGGTTGCGCATCAGGGAGGCGTGCAGATCGGGCGAGGCTGCCAACTCCCCCACGAACTGCTCGATGGCGGCCGGGCAGCGCGGAACCTCGACCGCCACATGCGGCGACTCAGCCAGCACGCCGGCAACCCGCTCAGGATGACGCGCGGCCGCCAGCAGGGCAATCGTCGCGCCGTCGCTGTGGCCCGCCAGCGTAGCGCGCCCGATGTCCAGCGCATCCAGCAGGCTGATCAGGTCGGCCACGTCCTGGTCGAGGTAGTCCGGCGGCCATGCGTAAGCATCCAACCATGACGACTGGCCGAAACCGGGCCGGTCGTAAGCCGTCGCGCGAAACCGTCCGGCCAGCGCAGGCAGTTGTTTGCGCCAGGTGCGCACGCTGCCGATGGCGTGGTGCAGCAGCACGACGTTGGGGCCGACGCCGGTCTGCTGATAGTGCAACGTAGTGTGCGGAAGCTGGCAGATGGGCATGAGTGACACTAGGGGAGGCCCTGCACAAAGTCCAGCACGCGAGCGTGAAAGGCAGTGGGCGCCTCGCGGTGAACGGGATGGCCCAGTCCAGGCCAGACCTCGAAGGTGCAGGTAGGGATGCGCTCGGCAAGCTGGAGCGCCAGGTACTCGGGGTTGCCCTGGTCGTGCTCGCCGTTGACCAGCAGCACGGGGCAGCGAATCTCGTGCGCCCGGCCCAGGCTGACGTCGCCGCCGGCCGCCACGATGGCGCTAATCGCCGCCGACCAGCCTTCGACCATGGGCGCCAGCGACTCTGCGCCGTGCAGCGCGACGATCCTGGCCCGCAGGCCAGGCCGCCGCTCATCCAGCTCGTCCAGCGCCACCTGACTCTCGGCGATGGCGTTGATCTCGGGGCCGAAACCACCGATCACGCCCCAGGCCGTGACGCTGCGCGCCAGGTCGGGCCGCTCGATGGCCGCCAACAGCGCCGACTCGCCGCCGTCGGAGTAGCCCAGCACGTGAGCGCGTGCGATGCCCAGCGCGTCCAGCAGAGCGGCCGCGTCCAGGGCGTCCTGCACGTAAAAATCGGCGGGAAACCTGCGCGGCTTCGGCTCAGAGCGGCCATAGCCGCGCAGGTCAGGGGCAATCACGTGGTAGAACTGGCTGAAGAAATCGATCTCTGCTCCCAGGTCCGCGCGCGCGGTGCCGGTATAACCGTGCAGCAGCAGCATAGCGTCTCCCTGGCCTGACTCTTCGTACCACAAATGTTGCCCGCGCACGAATGCAAACGGCATGGTCGGTGTCCTTTGCCAGCAGTCTACCCTTCGACGATCCACCCCTGCTCTTGCAGCCGGCCGATCAGCCGCTGGCTGCCGGGCTTGATGCGGATGCCGGCCTGCATCGCCTGCCAGGTCGCTGGATCGGCTGCGGCCAGCAGCGGGAAGACCCGTTCCGTGTAGTCTATCCCCACCTGGAGGGGAAAGATGGGGGCGCCGCTCAGCAGGGGAGCCACAGTCGCGCCGGCCTCGGACAGCACCAGCCAGGCGCCGGCGATGTCCCAAATCTTGGGCAGCAGCTCGCAGCAGGCCACGGCCGCGCCGCTGCTGACGGCCGCCAGGTCATAGGCTGCGCAGCCCAGCAGCCGCGCTTTGGGCCGCACACTGAAGTCCAACAGACGAAAGCTGCGCGAGTCGAGGATGAAGAAATCGTTGCCGTGCAGATCGGCCGGCGCCGGCGCGTGCAACGGCTGGCCGTTCCAGACGGCGCCCTGCCCGTGCACGGCGCTGAAACGCTGGCCGATGGGGGGAAAGTCCAACACAGCGAGCAGCGGCTGGCCGTGCTGCAAGAGCGCGATGCTGCACCCCCACAAAGGCAGACCGTTGGCGAAGTTGTTGGTGCCATCCAGCGGATCGACGACCCAGGTGAACTCGGCGCCGTCATAGACCAGATAGCTTTCCTCGCTCAGCAGGCCGTGGTCGGGATAGCGAGCAGCCAGCGTCTGTTGGATGAAACGATCGACCTCGTGGTCGGCCTCGGTGACGAAGCTGCCGTCGGACTTAGTGCTGGCGGTCGCCTTGCCAAACCAATGGCGCAGCCGCAGCGCGGCTTCGTCGGCGAGGCTGTGGGCGAAGTCATGATAGGAGGTAAGTTCTGCGTTCGTGGCAGTGATCCTTTCAGCGCCGCCCAGTGGTCAACCACACAACGGACAGCCAACAGAAACCGGGAGTCTGAATAGCTAGAGCACCAACAACGTGCTGCGCCACGACTCCCGGTTGCCTGGTGTGCGCGATCTAAACAAGCATCTCGACGCTGAGCGCCACGCCCTCGCCGCCGCCCAGGCAGAGGGTGGCCAGGCCAGTCTTGAGGTTGCGTTGCTTCAGCGCGTGCAGCAGGGTCACGAGGACGCGCGCGCCGGAGCAGCCGATGGGGTGGCCCAGCGCCACAGCGCCGCCGTTGACGTTGACCTTGTCCCAGTCCATGCCCAGCGCGCGGCCGTCGGCGATGGTCTGGGCAGCAAAGGCCTCATTGACCTCGAACAGGTCGAAGTAGTCGATACCGACGCCCAGCCGGTCCATCAGCCGCCGCACCGCGAAGATCGGCGCGGTGAAGATCTCCAGCGGCTTGACGGCTGCCTGGGCGTAGCCGGTGACACGGGCCAACGGTTGGATGCCCAACTCGGCGGCCTTGTTGGCGCTCATAACCACCAGCGCGGCCGCGCCGTCGCTGATGGGCGGCGCGTTGCCGGCCGTGACCGTGCCGCCGGCCTCGAAAGCGGGCTTGAGCCTGGCCAGCGCTTCCAGGCTGGTCTCGCGGCGCGGCGTCTCGTCAGTGTCGAACAGCACAGGCGGGCCTTTGCGCTGAGCGATGGGCACCGGGACGATCTCTTCCTTAAAGCGGCCCGCGTCCATGGCAGCCAGCGCGGCCAGATGGCTGCGCACGGCCAGCTCATCCTGGTCCTCGCGCGAGACGCCGTACTCGCGGGCGACCCACTCGGCCGAGCTGCCCATGTGGTGATTCTCGAAGGCGCACCACAGGCCGTCGTGGATCATGCCGTCGATCATCTCGGCGTTGCCCATGCGATAGCCGGTGCGCGCCTTGGTCAAATAGTAGGGCGCCAGGTTCATGCTCTCCATGCCGCCGGCCACAAATACATGGCCGTCGCCGGAGCGGATGGCCTGCGAGGCCAGCATGACCGCCTTGAGGCCGGAGCCGCAGATTTTGTTGATAGTCGTGGCGCCGACGCTGACCGGCAGACCGCCAGCGATGCCAGCTTGGCGGGCCGGCGCCTGACCCTCGGCGGCCTGCACCACATTGCCCATCAGCACCTCATCGACCAACGCGCCGTCGATGCCGGCCCGCTCGACCGCAGCCCGGATGGCAATGCCTCCCAGCTCAACAGCGGGAATCGTGCTCAACGTTCCCTGAAAGCGCCCGATGGGCGTCCGTGCGCCGCTAACAATAACAACTTCGGGGTAGTCCATGGAGTCCTCCTTGACTTGGACCAAGTGACAGGAAATCGACCGTGTCGATAGTAACTATGAAGCACAATTTAGCATGCTTGACGCGATGTGTCAAACGGATAAAGCCTGTGCGGCTGCGTGGGACTTGCTTCACGCCATGCGGGGTGCTATAATAATGCCACTATTTCCCAAGGAAGGTCAGACGCATAAGCGTGGCATTGGATAATCAACCATCTGAGACTCAACCCACGAGTCCTGCAATTTCCTCATCCTCCAGTTCATGGGAACCGGTCGATCCTTATCTGGCTCCTGCGCGGCCGGATGAACCCGTCCCTGAACCGGAGGCGCCCTCCACGAGCTGGAAATCGGTGGCGCTCGAGCTGTTGGAGACCATCGTCCTGACTCTGGTGATCTTCCTGCTGGTGCGCACGGTGATCCAGAACTTCCGCGTGGAGGGGATGAGCATGGAGCCCAACTTCCACGACGGCCAGTTTCTGCTGATCAACAAGCTGAGCTACCGCCTGGGCGAGCCGCAGCGAGGCGACGTAATCGTCTTTCGCTACCCGCTCGACCCCAGCCGCGACTTCATCAAGCGCGTGATTGGCCTGCCCGGCGAGACGGTCGAGATTCGCGGCGGCCAGGTTTTCATCAACAACCAGCCCATCGACGACCCTGCCACGGTCAACGAGGCCAGCTATAACCTTGCCCCCACCGTGCTGGGGCCAGAGGAGATGTTCGTGCTGGGCGACAACCGGCCCAACTCCAGCGACTCGCATAGCTGGGGCACTTTGCCTCTGGATCTGGTCATCGGCAAGGTGGTGCTCTCCTACTGGCCGCCCGAGGACTGGGGCTTAATCCGCCACGGCATGGCCGACCCTGGCTACAACCCGGAAGGCACCTGAGCATGGCCCCCGCTCCCAGCGACGCCGAAGTCCGCACGCTAGTGCGCAACGCCCTGCTGCGCCTGCAGCCTGAGCTGGCCGCTGCGCCAACTGGCGCGCCGGACGCGGCCAGCCGCCGGCCGGTGATCGACGCCGAAGATGTAGCCCGGGCCGCGCCCGGCTCCACGCTGGACGTGCCGCCCGACGCGCTGGTGACGCCGCTGGCTCGCGAATTGGCCCTGGAACGGCGAATCCGTTTGGGTCCAGCTCAGCCGCTGCCGCCGACGAAAAGCGCTGCCCAGCAGACGGTGGCCATCGGCGCCGACCACGGCGGCTACGCCCTCAAGGAGCAACTCAAGCCCTATCTGGCCGCCTTGGGCTGGGAGGTGGCGGACATGGGCTGTCACAGCAGCGCCAGCGTGGACTACCCCGACTACGCCTTCGCCGTGGCGCGCATGGTGGCCGAAGGCCGCGCCCGCTGTGGCATCATGATCGACGGCGCGGGCATCGGCTCCTGCATGACGGCCAACAAAGTGCCTGGCGTGCGCGCTGCCATGTGCTACGACCATGCCACAGCCGTCAACAGCCGCGAGCACAATCACGCCAACGTGCTGACCCTGGGCGCCGGCCTCCTTGGCCCTGCCTTGGCCCAGCAAATCGTCAAGGCCTGGCTGGAGACCCCCTTCGGCCCGGACCGGCACGCCAAGCGCGTGGAGAAGATCATGCAGATTGAGAGACGTTTTGTGAAAGGGTAAATTGGTGATTGGAAAAGTGGTAACTTGGTAGATTGGTGGCGTGCTCAACCAGTTTGCCAATATACCAATCTACCAATCTACCAGTCCTGCACCATGAACTACACCCTCGACCAACTGGTTGACATCATCACCCGCGAGGTGCTGAAGGCGTATCCGGCCGGTGGACCGACATGCGACGGCTGCGGGCAGGCGTGCGACGGCAACTGCGCGGCCAACTGCCCCGAGCGCTGCCGTGAGGTGGTGCAGGCCGGCGCCGATCGGTTGAGCGGCCGCCTGGGCGCAGGCCCCGTGCCGGCCGACCTGGCGCGCATGATCGACCACACCCTGCTCAAGCCTGACGCCAGCCGCGATGAAATCACCAAGCTGTGCAGCGAAGCGCGCGCGAACAACTTCGCCACGGTCTGCGTCAACCCGGCCTGGGTGGCGCTGTGTGCGGAGTTGCTGCGGGGCAGTCCGGTCAAGGTCTGCACGGTGGTGGGCTTTCCCCTGGGTGCGACGCTGCCTGAGGTCAAGGCCTTCGAGACGGAGCGGGCCATTGCCGGCGGCGCCAGCGAGATCGACATGGTGCAGAACATCGGCGCGCTCAAGTCGCGCGACTACAAGCTGGTAAGTGAAGACGTGGCGGCTGTGGTGCGCGCAGCCCACGCCCGCCAGGCCAGCGTCAAGGTGATCATCGAGGCCGCGCTGCTGACCGACGAGGAAAAGGTGGAAAGCTGCGCCATCGCCCAGGCCGCCGGCGCGGATTATGTCAAAACGTCCACCGGCTTCGCCTCTGGCGGCGCGACGGCGGCCGACGTAGCCCTGATGCGCCAGGTGGTGGGTCCAGGCATCGGCGTCAAGGCGGCCGGCGGCATTCGCTCGGCCCAGGACGCCCAGGCCATGATTGCGGCCGGCGCCACCCGGCTGGGCGCCAGCGCTGGCATCAAAATCCTTAAAGAGGCCGCGGGAGGCCCATCGTGACGTCCTATCCCCCCAGCACAGCTTCCAACTACGACCGCACCAGTGACCTGGCTGTCCTGCTGGGGCACGCCATGCAGTGCGAAATGTGCCGCGAGCGCCTGCTGGCTGCACCCGAGCGGGCCACGGTGGGCCGTAAGCTCAACGCCGACCAGCGCGAGCGCTTGCTGAAGCTGTCTAGCGAAGATTTCGAGAATTCGCAGACGCTGGCGCAGGCTGTGGGTCTGAGCGCACAAGAGCTGCGCGAGGGCATTGACCACCCGCGCGCCAGGCTGCGGCATCTGTGAATCGCAGGACTGACAGTCCTTGAGTCGACCGGCGAAATTGACCGTCGCGTCAAGGCCCGCTCTCGCGACGGGCCAAGAACTGTCAG
>JBFYTD010000186.1:0-5372 GCA_041300885.1 Anaerolineae bacterium
ACACAAGTAGACAAGGGAGCCGTGCAGGCGCCTCCGGCAATCACCCAATCACCCAACTATCCGATCACCCAATCATCCGACGCCGTCGCCGCCAAGGTGCTGGAGATCGTGGCGGCCAAGACGGGCTACCCCGAGGACATGCTGGAGCTGGACCTGGACCTGGAGGCCGACCTGGGCATCGACACGGTGAAGCAGGCCGAGACCTTGCAGGCCATCCGTGAGGTCTACAACATTCCCGTGCAGGAGAACCTGAGCCTGCGTGACTATCCGACGCTGCAGAGCGTGATCGGATTTGTGTATGCGATGCGGCCGGACTTGCAGTCGGGGGTAAACAAGGAAACAGGTAGACAAGTAGACAAGGAAGCAGCGGCGCCTGCTGAACTGCTCCCAGCTCCCCGCTCGCCTATCCTCGGAACCGGCGAGCCAGGGTCCCAGCTCCCCGTCGTCAAGACCATCGGCACGCTGGAGGATGCGGACAAGATGCCGCGGCGCGTACCGGTGGCCAGCCTGCGGCCGGCGATTGACCTGTGCAAACCAACGGGCGTCGCTCTGAACGGCGGCAGCCGGGTGGTGGTGATGCTGGACCGGGGCGGCGTGGGCAAGTCGCTGGTCAATCGGTTAGCCAAAGGGCTGGGCGCGACCGCGCTGACGCTGGAGCCGGGCATCGCGACCGACGCGCTGGACGCGCAGCTCAAGGGCTGGCTGGCCGAGGGGCCGATCCAGGGCGTCTACTGGCTGCCGGCGCTGGACGTGGAGCCGGCCATCGAGGAGATGACGCTGGAGGAGTGGCGCGAGGCCAACCGGGTGCGCGTCAAGAACCTCTACACCGCCATGCGTGCGCTGTACGACGCGGTGGCTGGACCCAACACCTTCCTTGTCTCGGCCACGCGGCTGGGCGGGCTGCACGGCTACGGAGACGCTGGCGCGACAGCTCCGCTGGGCGGCGCGGTGAGCGGCTTCACCAAGGCCTACAACATGGAACAGGCGCTGCGGCCGGAGGACGCCGGGAAGGGCGTGGTGGTCAAGGTCGTGGACTTCGAGCCCAGCCGCAAGACGGCCGAGCCGGCCGAGACCTTGATCGCCGAGACGCTCTACGACCCCGGCATCGTCGAGGTGGGCTACAAGGACGGCCTGCGCTATACGGTGACGCTGGTGGAGAAGCCGGCGCGCGACGGCCAGCCGGGCATGGCGCTGGACAAGGACACTGTCTTCGTCGTCACAGGCGCGGCCGGCGGCATCACCAGCGCCATCACCACCGATCTGGCCGCTGGCGCGGCCGGCGGGATCTTCTACCTGCTGGACCTGGTGCAGGCGCCGGCGAGGGACGACAAATACGTCAAGCTGTTCCGCGAGGGGCGCGACGTGCTCAAGCAGGCGCTGATCGCCGATGCCAAGGCCAGCGGAGAGAAGGTAACGCCCAAGCAGATCGACGACAAGCTGATGGGCATCGAGCGCGGCGAGGCAGCGCTGCGGGCCATCGAGTCGGTGGAGGCGGCCGGCGGTACAGCCTACTACCACAGCATGGACCTGCGCGACGGCCCTGCCGTGGCCGCGGTGGTGGACGACATCCGCCAGCGCTACGGCAAGATCGACGTACTGCTGCACGCCGGCGGGCTGCTGATCGACCGCACCCTGCCCAACAAAGAGCCGCAGCAGTTCGCCCTGGTCTTCGACGTCAAAGCCGACGGCTTCTTCAACCTGGTTAAGGCCGCCAAGGGCATGCCAATCGGCGCCACGGTCAGCTTCAGCTCGGTGGCCGGACGCTTCGGCAACAACGGCCAGAGCGACTACTCCTCGGCCAACGACCTGCTGTGCAAGATCAGCAGCAGCATGCGGATGTGGCGGCCCGACACGCGCGGCATCGCCATCGACTGGACGGCCTGGGGCCAGATCGGCATGGCCTCACGCGGGTCGGTGCCGGCGATCATGGCAGCCTTGGGCATCGACATGCTGCCGGCCGAGGCCGGTGTGCCCACCATCCGTCGCGAGTTGACCTATGGCGGGACCAAGGGCGAGATCCTGGTGGCCGGCCGGCTGGGCGCGTGGATGGAAGAAAAAGACCCCAACGGCGGCGCGGATGTGGACAAGCTCAATGCGGCCCTGGATCAGCGCCAGCCCCGCCTGCTGATGGTGGGCGAGGTCAAGGCGGTCAAGCTTTACGGCGGGCTGGAGGTGGAGACGCTGCTTGATCCCAGCGTGCAGCCCTTCCTCTACGACCACGCGCCGGACGCGGGCACGCCCTGGCTGCCAGGCGTAATGGCCACCGAGGCGCTGGCCGAGCTGGCGACGGTGCTCACGGGCGGGCTCGGTGGCTTCGCACAGGCCGGCCCGAGCAAGGGCGTGGCTCGGTCAGCCCCTCCGGGGGTCGATGCACAGACCGGCCACAGCGGTTGGCGGGTGGCTGCGGTCGAAAACGAACAGATGCTGGGCGCGTTCAAGTTCTTCCGCATGGAGCCGCGCAGCCTGTACCTGAGTGCAACGATTACGCCGGATGGCGAGGATTTGATCGCTCACACCGTGCTGCGCTCGGTGACCAAGCCGGCCAAGGAAGGCTTGCCGGTGCAGATCAAGGAGCACTTTACTGCGGACGTGCGGTTGGTGCGAGCGGCGGGTTTCGATACGGCGCAGACGCCTACTCAACCCACGGCTACTCAACCCACGGTGGAGTTTGATCCGCCGGCTGAGGTCGACCTGCCCATCACCGCGGCCGAGATCTACCAGAGTTTCTTCCACGGCCCGACCTATCAGGTGATCGAGCGGGCGGGCGTGCAGGGCAACACGTGTA
Source organism: Anaerolineae bacterium (assembly GCA_041300885.1). Lineage (GTDB taxonomy): Bacteria > Chloroflexota > Anaerolineae > JAAEKA01 > JAAEKA01 > JAAEKA01. The sequence goes on from JBFYTD010000186.1 coordinate 2,786, forward strand.
TGGCGCTGATGGCGCACGACCTGCCGCCCAACACCGAGCCGGCCGACGTGGAGTCGCTGCTGGCCCCGCGGCTGCTGGAGCTGTGCTTCCAAGCCGCGGCCCTGTGGCACGTCAAGACGCACAACGCCATGGCCTTCCCGCTGGGCTTCGCCTCGGTGAGCGCCTACCGCCAGCCGGCCGAAGCCGACGGGCGGCGGCTCTACGGCGTCGTCCAGACCAACGACAACGGCGACACCTTCGACGCTCAGGTGGTCGACGAGGCAGGCAACCTCTTCGTCGAACTGCGGGGCTATCGGACGGTGGGGCGGCCGGGATAACCTAGTGACTGGTAGATTGGTAGATTGGTCAATTGGTCACGCATGCCACATTGCGCACCAATCTACCAATCTACCAATCTACCAGTCTACCTCCACCCATGATCCATTGGCTGCTGCAACCCGCTGAGCAGTGTCCTGAGCTGACGACTGGCAAAGCGCCGGACGGGCTGTTGGGCGCGGCCGAGCTGGAGCGGGTGGCGCAGATCCCGTCGCCCAAGCGGCGGCGCGAGTGGCTGTTGGGCCGCTGCGCGGCCAAGCGGCTGGTGCAGCGCTACGTGGCCATGGAGACCGGGCAGTGGCCGCCGCTGGACGCGCTGGTAATCGCACGCGACGCCGAGGACATCGCCGCGCCTGTGGCCATCTTCGACTGCCAGGCCACGCCCCTGGACCTGCCGGCCGGCTCACGCTGGGTCAGCGGCGCGCCGTTGGTGGCCGTGCCGGGCCGCCGGCTGGGCTATCCCGTGCCCCGGGTCAGCGGCATGCGCCTGCCCATCAGCTTGTCGATCAGCCACAGCAGCGAAATGGCGCTGTGCGCACTGTACGCCGTGGGCGGCAGGTGGCGGCCAGCAGGTGGCATGCTGCCGCAGCGGCAGGTGGTTGCGCAGCACCCCGGAGGGCCCAGCCCGGAGTGGGCAAGTGCGAGTTGGCAGGATCACGCGCTGAGCAGTGGCTTTCCGGCCGGCGGGCTGGTGCAGGTCGGCGTCGACGTCGAGGGCATCGAGCCGCGCTCGGATAGCTTCGTGCAGGCCTACTTCGCCGCCGACGAGATGCGCTGGATCGGCCAGGCGCTGGACGACGAGCAGGCGCTCATGTCCACCATCACCTGGAGCGCCAAGGAAGCGGTGCTCAAGGCGCTGCAACTGGGCCTGACCGTGGACACGCGGCGGGTAGTCTGCCTGCCGGCCACTGGGCTGGAGTTGACAGCCGGCGTTGAGCACGGCTGGAGTGAAGTCCACGTGCAGATCGATCCAGACCTGCTGCCAGAGGCGCTGCGCCGGGCAGGCCGCCTGCCGTCTACCAGCAACTTCGACTGGCAGCTCCGCGGCTGGTGGCGGCGATCAGGTCATTTTGTGCTGACGTTGGCTGCTTTGTATGTCGGAGTAGACAAGTAAACAAGTAGACAAGTAAACAAGTAGACAAGTAAACAAGGGGCGTCGCGTCCCCGAAAACTCGTCTCCTTGCCTCCTTGCCTCCTTGCCACTTACCTACTTGTCTACTTGCCTACTTGCCTACTTGCCACTTGTGACCCCATCAGGAGGACTACTTTGGCTGTTGAGATGGAAACCTATATTCAGAAGCTGCGCGAGCGCCGGCAGATGGCTTCTGGCACGGCGAAGGACGCGGAGACGCAGCACCGCAAAGGCCGGCTGACTGCGCGCGAGCGCATCGAGGTGCTGTTCGACCCCGGCACCTTCAGCGAGATCGACACGCTGGCGCTGCCGCGCTTCGAGTCGTACATGGGCGGCAAGAGTTCCCGCTACGGCGATGGCGTCATCACCGGCTTTGGCAAGGTCAACGGCCGCCACGTCTTCGTGGCCTCACAGGACGCCAGCGTCATGGGCGGCTCCCTGGGCGAGATGCATGCCAACAAGATTGTCAAGGCAATGCGTATGGCGCTGACCTATGGCGCGCCCTTCATTGCTATCAACGACTCCGGCGGCGCGCGCATCCAGGAGGGGGTGGACAGCCTGGGCGGCTACGCGCGGCTGTTCGACGCCAACTGCGAGTCCTCCGGCGTCATCCCGCAGCTTTCGGTGATCATGGGGCCGTGCGCGGGCGGCGCGGTCTACTCGCCAGCCCTGACCGACTTCGTCTTCATGACCGAGAACAGCTACATGTTCATCACCGGCCCCGACGTGGTGCGGGCGGTGATGCAGGAGGACGTCAGCCAGGAGCAGTTGGGCGGCGGCCTGGTGCATAGCCAGGAGAGCGGCGTCAGCCATTTCCTGTCCAAGGACGATCGCGAGTGCCTGGCCCTGGTGCGCGAGCTGCTCAGCTATCTGCCCGCCAACAACCAGGACGATCCGCCCTACGTGCTGCCGCTGGACGATCCGGAGCGGCGCTGCACGGAGCTGGAGCAGATCGTGCCGACCGACCCCTACAAGCCCTACGACGTGCGCCAGGTGATCAGCAGCGTCTTCGACGACGGCCGCTTCTTCGAGGTGCATGCCCTGTGGGCGGAGAACATGGTGGTCGGCTTTGCCCGCCTCAACGGCTACGTGGTGGGCATCGTGGCCAACCAGCCGAGGGTGCTGGCCGGCTGCATCGAC
>JBFYTD010000187.1:0-5344 GCA_041300885.1 Anaerolineae bacterium
TCGTGAATGCTCAATACGATGATCCCGGCTTGGGGTCGGAGCCGATGAAACGCTCTGGTCGTGGCGATCCCATCCATACCTGGCATCTCGACGTCCATCAACACCACGTCGGGATATAGCAATGCGGCCAAGTCGACCGCGCTCTCGCCGCAGACCGCCTCGCCCACGACCGATATGTCCGGGGTGGTGGCGAACAGCATGTGCAGGCCTTGTCGCACCGTCGCTTGGTCGTCCACGATCAGGAGCCGAATCATCGTTGCCTCGATCACCGCAAACCTGGCCGCCCCGACAGAGTGGTTTTACTCTGGGGCTACAGTGTGGTATAATCGGCCTCGGTCAGATCAGGGATATCAGGCAGGGTGCATGAATAGCTCTACACCCAGGCCCGGACGTTGATAGCGCGCGTGCCACCTGAGCACCGTGGCGATCACCTGGCCTCAGATCCCTGAGCCAGCCGAGTTGCTGCCACCAAACACAGTATAGCCTGTCGTGTTCACTGACGCATCAGGACGAAGTATCATCTTTCTATCATCATTGGGGCCTACATCGATCTCACCCAAAAGTAGCAGGAGCGCCAGATGACAATCCGGGTTCTGATTGCAGATGACCATAGCATCGTCCGCGAAGGGCTGCGCATGTTCTTGGGCTCCGACCCGGAGATCGAGATCGTCGGCGAGGCCCGCGATGGCGCTGAAGCTGTCAGCCTGGCGCGCGAGCTGCGCCCTGATGTCGTGTTGATGGACTTGCTGATGCCCGTCATGGACGGCGTTCACGCCACGGCAGCTATCCGACGCGAAGTCCCCGACAGCGAGGTCATCGCCCTGACCAGTGTCCTGGAAGAAGACGCGGTCGTCGATGCCGTTCGGGCTGGAGCGATCGGCTACCTGCTCAAGAACACTGATGCGCATGAGCTACGCCGGGCTATCAAGGCTGCCGCAGCCGGCCAGGTCTATCTCTCTCCCCAGGCGACGGCGCGCCTGCTGCGCGAGGTGCGCACGCCGGAGGAGAGCGCGGAGCCGCTCACCGAACGCGAGACAGAGGTGTTGCAGTTGCTGGCCCGCGGCCAGTCCAACAAGGAGATCTCGCAGGCGCTGCACATCGGCGAGCAGACTGTCAAAACGCACGTCAGCCACATCCTGGACAAGCTGGACGTGCCTAGCCGCACACAGGCTGCCCTCTACGCCCTACGCAGTGGGCTGGTAGCGATCGACTGAACGAAGCGGCGCGCAGCCCTCATGCCCGGCCAGCAAGACAGCGCCGGCACGACGAGAATCCCGCAGCGCAATCGCGGGAAGGAACTGTGTTGTGAAGAAGCCCCGGCTCGGAGATGCATGGCTCCCCTTCCTTCTTGCGGCAGTCTTGATCGCCATGGACCTTGCGGCCGATCGACTGCCGGCCACCAGGCACGCGCTAGACTTGTCGCACCTGGCGCTCGGCGCCTTGATCGTGTTGAGCTCTTTGGCCCTGATGCGCTGGGCCGTCCGCAAACAGAAAAGCGTCGAATCCGTGCTGCGTCAGGCGCACGACGAGCTGGAAACACGCGTGAGCGAGCGCACGGCAGACCTGGAGGCCGTGAACCAGGCGTTGCAGGCTGAAGTCGCTGAGCGCCAGCGGGTGGAGCGGGCGCTGCGCACCAGCGACGAGACGGCGCGCGCGATGATGAATGCCTCATCTGAGTCTGCGCTGCTGTTGGACCTCCAAGGCGGCGTGTTGGCGTGCAATGCCATAGCCGCGCAAAGACTGGGCGCCACGGTCGAGGGGCTGGTGGGCGCCAGCTTGTTCGATTTCTTCACACCTGAGGGGGCGGAGAGAAGAAGGAGGCACCTGGACACCATCTTGCGCACCGGCCAAGCCGTACACTTCATCGACGAGCGAGCGGGAAGGACCTATGACAGCCATTTCTATCCGGTCTGCGATGCCGACGGTACGATCATCCGCATCGCTGCCTTCAGCCGGGACATCACCGAACGCCAGCAGATGGTAGAGGAACTGCGCGCGAGCGAGGAGAAGTACCGTCTGCTCTTCCAAAACATGGCGGAAGGCTTCGCGCTCTATGAGCTGCTCTACGATGCGCAGGGCGAGCCGGCCGATTGGCGCATCCTGGAGGTCAACGACGCCTACACCCACCATACGGGCATTCCCGCTGACCAGATTGTCGGCCAGCGCATCAGCGAGCTTTTTCCCGCGATAATCCCCGAGTATCTGCCGCTCTTCGCCCAAGTGGTGGCTGATCAGAAGCCTACGGTCTTCGAAACGTACGCCAGAGCTGTCGGTCGTCATCAGCACGTTGTTACCTTCCCGGCTGGAGGACATCGTTTCGCCAACACCATCGAGGACATCACCGAGCACAAACAAGCAGTCGAAGCGCTGCGCGCCTCGGAAGAGAAGTTTGCTACGGTGTTTCGCCATTCGCCCGAGGCCATCGTCATCGTCCACGGGGCGAGCGGCGTGTTGCTCGATGTTAACGAGGCGTTTGCCAGTCTGACCGGCTATGCGCGGTCAGAAGTGATCGGCAGGAGGTGGGACGGTTTCAATTTTGTCCTGTCGACCGCGCAACGGGAGCAGACGGCCGATCTGTTGCGGCGCCAGGGCGAGTTGATCGACCATGAGGTTGCCATCACTACGAAGGAAGGTACGGTCGCCACCATCCTGCTGTCGGTCATGGGGATCCACGTCAACGGAGAGCCGTGTCGGCTGTCAATTGCCCACGACATCACCCAGCGCAAGCAGGCCGAGGAGGCGCTGCAGCGTGCACAGCTAGAGTTGGCAGAGGCTGGCCTGATGCGGGCCAGGCTGGAGGAACGCCAACACCTGGCGCGTGAGCTGCATGATTCGGTCTCGCAGGCGCTGTATGGTATCTCGCTGGGCGCGCACACGGCGCTGACGCTGTATGACTCGGAGCGGGAGCGGACACTGGAAGCGCTGCACTACGTCATTGCGCTGACCGAGACAGGGCTGAGCGAGATGCGCGCCCTGATCTTTGCGCTGCGGCCGGAAGCGCTAGAGGATGAAGGGCTGGTGAGCGTGTTGACCAAACAAGGAGAGGCACTGCGCAGCAGACACGGCCTCACCGTCGAGCTGGATCTATGCGATGAGCCGGATGTGCCGTTCCCGGTTAAAGAAGTGGCCTATCGCGTCGCCCTGGAAGCGCTGCAGAACGCAGTCAGGCATGCCCGGCCCAGCCTGCTGGCGATGCGCTTGATCTGGGAGCCGGACAGTCTGCTCCTTGAGGTGTGCGACGACGGCGTGGGCTTTGACCCAGAGGCGCCCTACCCCGGCCACCTGGGACTGCGGTCGATGGGGGAACGGATGGTGGCACTGGGCGGTAGGTTGGATATCCACAGCGTACCCGGACAGGGCACGCAGGTTCGGGCGCGCTTTCCCCTGCCCGCAGACCCGCTGGCGGCCTGAGCCGTGCGGGCGACGCGCGTCTCCGGCAAAGAAAATCCCATCATCGATCGATGATGGGATTGCTGGCTGGCGCCCTGTGCCCCCAAGGGGATTCGAACCCCTGTCGCAGGCTTGAAAGGCCTGTGTCCTGGTCCACTAGACGATGGGGGCGGACAGCAGGCATTCTAGCATGGGTGCCAGGGGGCGTCAAGTTTGGGTTCAATTGACAATCAAAGTCATTTGCGCTATATTGTAATCCCTTTACCTCGACTTTCGCACAAACAGCAAACAAGAGCCGATGATGCAGCCTACAGGTTCAGTCCAGCCAGTACCCTTGCACGCCTATATCCCCATCGACCGTTGCCATGCTTTGCAGCGCGGCGTGAGCTTGCCGGACCGCGCCGCCGGCGCCGTGATGTTCAGCGACATCTCCGGCTTCACACCCCTGGCTGCCGCTCTCGTTCAGGAGCTGGGGCCTATGCGCGGGGCAGAAGAGCTCACACGCCAGCTCAACCTGGTCTATACCAGCCTGATCGACCAGGTGCATGCGTACCACGGCAGCGTGATCGGCTTCAGCGGCGATGCCATCACCTGTTGGTTCGAGCAGGCGGCAGCCTCCGCGGAAGAGCAAGCCGCTGGAAGGCGGGCAGTGACCTGCGCTGCTGCGATGCAGGCAGCCATGCAGCAATTCACTCAGATCCCCACGCCAGGCGGCACGCTGGTGGCGCTGGCCGTGAAGGTCGCCGTGGTCAGCGGGCCGGTGCGGCGCTATGTGGTGGGAGCGCCGGAACACGGCCTGGTCGACGTGTTGGCGGGGCGAACTCTGGACGCAGTGGCCAGCGCCGAACATCTGGCCGGGCCGGGTGAGATCGTCCTTTCAGCGGCGTTGGTCGACCAGTTGGCAGGCGCGGTCGCTATTCGGGAGTGGCGAGTGGACGCAGCGACCAGCCAGCGCGTTGCCGTCGTCGAACAGGTTCTCCAGCCTGCGGCGTCCCTGCCCTGGGCCGAGATCTTGCCCGACAGCCTGGCGGAGGACGTGGTTCGGCCCTGGCTGTTGCCGGCAGTCTACGAACGGCTGCAGAGCGGCCAGGGGCAGTTTCTGGCTGAACTGCGCCCGGCGACGGCTCTGTTCATGGGCTTTGGCGGCATCGATCATGACGCCGACGATGAGGCCGGCGCCAAGCTCGACGCCCTCATTCGGCACGTGCAGCAGATCGTGGCCCGCTACGAGGGCGCGCTGATCCAGGTCACACTGGGCGACAAAGGCAGCTATCTATACGTTGCGTTCGGCGCTCCCAGCGCGCATGACGACGACCCCGCCCGCGCCGTGGGCGCAGCCTTCGAGTTGATTGCCACGCCGCAGACATTCGACTATGTGCGCGATGTGCGCATTGGCGTCACCGTGGGGCGAATGCGCACCGGCGCCTATGGCAGCCCGACGCGGCGCACCTATGGTGTGCTGGGCAGCAAGACCAACTTGGCGGCGCGCCTGATGGTGGCGGCCTCGCCGGGACAAATCCTGTGCGACGCCGACGTCGGGCGCGGCGCGGGCGGCCGCTGGCAGTTCGAGACGCTCCCGCCCGTGCGCGTCAAGGGCAGCGCTGCGCCGGTGGCGGTCTGCCAACCCGTGGGCCGCCTGGGCAGCGAGCGCGTGGCTCAAGCAGCCCACGGCGACCTGATTGGGCGCAGGGCCGAGCAGGAGCGTCTCACGGCGCTGCTCGACGAGGTCGGCGACGGACAGCAGCGCGTTCTGGTGATCGCGGGCGAGGCCGGCATCGGCAAGTCGCGGCTGGCGCTGGAGCTGATCCAGATGGGACGCGGCCGCGGGATGGCCGTGCTGCTGGGCGCCGGCCAGAGCATCGAGCAGCACACCCCCTATCGCGCCTGGCGCGACCTTCTGCACGGCTTTTTCGCCCTCGAGGGCTCCGGCGATCCCTTGGAACAGCAGGAGCAG
>JBFYTD010000188.1:0-5249 GCA_041300885.1 Anaerolineae bacterium
CCCGCAGATCGACCGCCAGCCGCGCCTCGTGGCGCACCAGGCCGGTGGCCGTCACCACGGGCACCCACTCCCGGTCCAGCGCGTCGCGCGCCTGGGACAGGCCGCGCAATGTGGCTGCCTGGCCGGCCGCGTCGGCATCCAGCGCCAGCACGATGGTGCTGGTATAGCGCCGCAGCTGTTTGATCTGCGGCTCGGTCAGCGCGGTGCCCATGCTGGCCACCACGTTGTCCTCGCCTGCTTGATGGCAGGCCAGCACGTCCATGTAGCCCTCGACGATGATCGCCTTGCCGCGCGGCCGGATGGAGCGCCGGGCAACGTCCAGACCATACAGCACGCTGGACTTCTCGAAGAGGATCGTCTGCGGCGTGTTGAGGTACTTGGGCTGCTGATCGCTGCGCAGCGCGCGGGCGCCGAAGCCGATCACGTGGCCATGCACATCGCGAATTGGCACCATCACCCGATGGCGGAAGCGGTCGTAGACGGGCGATCTTCCAGGCTCAGGCTGCTCACGTTCGATCACCAGCCCGGCCGCCAGAATGTCGGCCAGCTCGTAGTTCTTGCTTTGCAGGTGGGCCAGCAGCCCATCCCAGCGGTCCGCAGCGTAGCCCAACAGAAAGGCGTCGATGGTGGCGTCGCTGAAGCCGCGGCCCGCCAGGTAGTCGCGCGCGCCCTGGCCCTGGGGCGCATGGCGCAGTTGGTTGTGGAAGTAGACCGCCGCAGCCTGGTTGATCTCACGCAGGCGGTCGATGGTCTGCTCCTGCTGGCTGCGCTCTGCGCTGGGGGGCGCCAGGTTGACGCCGGCCTTCTGCGCCAACGCCTCCAGCGCCTCGCGGAAGTCCAGGTTGTCCCGCTTCATGACAAAGCTGAAGACATCGCCGCCCGTGCCGCACGCCCCGAAACAATGCCAGGTGCCGCGATCAGGGTAGACGACGAAAGAGGGCGTCTTTTCCTGGTGAAACGGGCACAGGCCTTTGTAGAGGTTGCCTGCTTTGCGCAGCGGGACGTAGGTCGAGATCACCTCGACAATGTCCAACCGCTCTTTGATTTCCTCGACTACGCTCATGGGTCCGGCTGGGTGGCGTGCGGTTGCCTGGGAAGGATGAGTGCAAGGGTTATCCCGGTTGAATCGACGATGTAGCACGCATTATACGAAGTTACAGCGGCCTGTCAATTCAGCGCCTTTCCTCCCCGGTTGCTGCGGCCATCGCGCTCGCTAGCTATCGGCTGGCCAGATTGGCTGCTTACCTTGCTTGCGGTATACTACGGCTCGACCAGTTGGTCCTGTGGTCGTGTTAGTTTTTGTAGCCATTGATCAGACCGCTTCTCGTCGCCGCTGGTTGGGCAGGTTTTCGACTATGCCGGAGTCGAGGGCCGGCTCCTCTCATCTTCGTACGCGCCGCTGCCGGATCAGCCCGGCCATGCGCCGATGATCGAGGAACTGCGCCGCATCTTCGACGAACATCAAGAGAACGGCCACGTGACATTTCGTTACACGACAGAAGTGTACTACGTACAGGTGTGAAGCATGGAAGTGAAGATCGTGCGCAGCCAGCAGCGCGCCAAGACCGTCAGCGCGCGCGCCGTCGATGGCGTGTTCGTGGTGCAGGCGCCTGCACATATGAGCGACGCCGAACTGCAGCCGGTGGTGGACAAGCTGCTGGTCCGTTGGCAGCGCCGCCAGCAGAAGAACAGCCTGGACGACGACGCCCTGGAGCGGCGAGCCAGGGAACTGAACCGCCAGTACTTCAGCGGCAAGCTCCAGTGGCAGTCGATCCGATGGGTCAGCAACCAGAACTCGCGCCACGGCAGTTGCACCCCCAGCCAGGGCGCCATCCGCGTCTCGCACCGCATTGCGGCCATGCCGGCCTTCGTGCGCGACTACATCCTGGTGCATGAGTTGGCACACCTGCTGGAACCCAACCACGGCCAGCGCTTCTGGCGCCTGGTCAACCAATATCCCCGCACCGAACGGGCGCGCGGCTATCTGATGGCCGTGGGCCTGGAGCAAGTCGAAGAGGATGCGTAGCAGGCTTGAACTGCGCTGGTGGTGGCTGTTTCTGGTCTTCTCGGCCATGGCTGTAGCCACTGCGCTGATCTATCACGTTGCAGCCTTTGCCTATGACGCCGCGGCCGAGCACGTGCTGCGCGCCGTGGTCTATTCCCAGGCGGTCAGCGACGGCGCGCTGCTGCCGCGCTGGGTGCAGTTCCTGCACTGGGGGCTGGGCAGTCCGCTCTTCACCTTCCAGGGGCCGCTGCCCTACGCGCTGCTGGACGGCCTCTTTCGTCTGGGCATCGAGCATCCCATCGGTTGGCGCATTCTGATCGCGGCCGGCTTGCTGGCGGCCTTTCTGGGCGCGTTTCTGCTGACGTTGGAGCTGACCGGGCGGCGCTGGCCGGCCTTCTTAGCGGCCGTGGCCTTTCTCTATGCGCCCTACGTGCTGCGCAACGCGCTGGAGCGGGGCAGCAACGAAGCCTACAGCATGTTCCTCTACCCCTGGGTGCTGTGGTCGCTGCTCTGGCTGGCCAGGCGTCCAGGGGTGGGCCGCTTCAGCCTGGCGGTGCTGCTGTGGAGCATGGCTATCGCCAGCCACGTGCTGGCGCCGCTGCTGTTGGCGCCCTTCGCCTTCCTGCTGGCTGCCGGGCTGGCCTGGCGCTGGCGCACGGCCGCGCCGCTGCTGGCCCTGCTGACAGGTGTGCTGCTGACGGCAGTGATCTGGGCGCCCATGCTCCCGGAGCAGGCCAATGTCCACGTGGAGCGCAACTTCGGCACCCCCGAGGGCAATCCCATCACTGGCTCCCTGCCGCTGGACCGGCTGCTAGCCCCACCGGCCATCTACGACACGGCGCGCGACGCCAACCAGACGGGAGTGCGCATGGGCTTGTTGCACGCAGCGCTGTTGGCGCTGGGGCTGCCGGGCGCGCTGATCGCCTGGCGGCAAGGGCGACGCCAACTGGCCGTAGCCCTTGCCGTGGCGGCTGGCGCCGGGCTGTTCATCACCTGGATGCTCACCAGCGCGTCCGATCCTTTGTGGCGGCTGCTGGAGCCGCTGCTCTATCGCGTGCAGTATCGCACCCGCTTGATGGGCCTCCAGGCGCTGTTCATCGCCGTCACGGCGGGCCTGCTGGTCAGCCTGCTGCCGGCCAGACGTCAGATGCTGGCGGCGCTGGCGCTGGGCATCGCGCTGGTTGCCGCGGCCGTGCCCTCGCTGTACGTGGAGTTGCAACTGCGCTACGTGGAGTTCGGCAACCGCGTCAGCCTGGCCGAGGTGCGCGCGGCGGAAATTGCGACCGGCGGCCGCGCGCTGACCGCCTTTGGCGAGTTCGAGCCGCGTTGGCACACCCTGCCCTTCGACGACGAGTTGCTGGCCGAGTTAGGGTCCGACTTCGACCCGCAGCAGCGTCCACTGGTCGGCCCGCCGTCCACCGTCCAGGTGCGCTCGGCCAGCGTGCGCAGCAGCGCCTGGGATCTGGCGTTGACGGCCACGCAGCCGACGACCGTTACCCTCTACCTGCACTATTACCCGCGTTGGCAGGCGACGCTGGACGGAGAACCGGTGCCGCTGGGCAATCAGGAGGGGCGCGGCCTGGTGCAGGTGCAGATTCCCGCCGGCGAGCACAGCCTTGCGCTGCGCTACGGCAGCACGACGGTTGAGCAGGCTGGGCTGTTGGTCAGCGTCCTGACCGCATTGGGGCTGTTGGCGCTGGGCGCATGGACGCTGTGGCGGCGCAACGATGGTGCGTCTGGGTCTGACGACATTCAGCTTGCGCCGGCCGCGGTCGAGCCAGCGCCCCCCATCTGGCTGCTCGCCGCGCTGACCCTGTTCCTGTTGGTCAAGTTCGCCGCCATTGACCCACAGACCACCTGGTTCCGCTGCACATCGAGCGGGGAGCGGGTATGCGGCGCCCAAGCTACGGTGGACGTGCCCTTCACTGGCGGCCCGGCGCTGCGCGGCTATAGCGTCTCAGCCTACGAGCTGACGCAGGGCGACGAGCTGCGCGTCAGGGTCTACTGGCAGGGGGTGGCTGAGCAACTGCCGCTGCTTCACAGCTTCGTCCACGTGCGCAACCTGCACCCCGACGATCCGCTCAACCCGCGCAGCGGCGACGGCATTTGGGCGCAGCAGGAAAACTACGCGCCCGGCGGCCGGCTGACCAGCCAGTACCAGCCGGGCAAGCTCTACGTCGACGAATTCCGCGTGCGCTTGCCCGAAGATATGCCCTCCGGCGAATACTTCCTCGAGATTGGCCTCTTCGACCCGGTGACGGTCGAACAACTTGATCCGCTCGCCGACCGGGTTGAGCCTCCGCTGGGCATCCTGTGGCGCTCGCTGCTGCTGCCCAACCTCACTATCGGCCCATAATGAAAACGGGCCGCCTTTCGTGGACACGAAAGGCGGCCCGTGAGTCGGTTTCCTGCGACGCGCTAGCGAGCAGGCGTCTCGAACAGGGTTTGAAGTTGCTGGAGGGTGGCCGGGTCCAGTTTGTTATCCTTGGTGCGCTGACGCAGCAGGGTCTTCAGTTGGTCCGGCTTGACCGCTGGAATGCTTGGGCTCTTCAGTTCCAGCTTCACCTGGGGGTTGATAAACAGCGCCATGGGCTGCACCTCAACTGCTGCGTCTGGCAGGTGCTGCGCGATGAATTTTTCCATCTTGGCCGCGTCGCTTTGGGCATCCAAGGTGGGAGAGCCGATGCCCTCGTTGCTGAAGGCCAGCATGAAGTTCAACCTGGACCCCTTGTGCTTCCACTTGTCCCGCTCGTTGGTCACCAGACCGCCCTGTTCACGCAAGGCAAACGTATAGACGCCGGTAGGGCCGAGAAAGACGTAGGCCGCGGGCAGCATCCAGGCAAACAGCGAGTAGCGATCGTCGAAGCCCTTCAATTCCTTGGCCAGCCGCTCGTCCGGCCGGGGTGGACGGTTGAAGCGCCGTTGGTTGTAGCTGCCGATCTGCGCTGCAATGAACCCAAAGCCCAGACAGGCAAAACTCAACAGCACCATCCGGCTGTAGTTGGGGTTGACCGTACCGACCAGAACCTGCTCAGCGTTTGCGCCGAAGACCGGTTCCATCACTACGCTCTGGAAGGTGGCAAAGTCCGCGTTGTTCTCCTGGGGCAAACTGAGGCGCACCATGGCCTGCGCAGGCCAGCCAGGATCCACGTCGCCCCAGCGGTTGTTCTCGGTGGAAAAAAGCTGCGCCAAAACAGCCATGCTGACGCCTTCGCCGACCCAGGTATTCTGAGGGTTGACGAAA
>JBFYTD010000010.1:0-13644 GCA_041300885.1 Anaerolineae bacterium
GGCCAGGAAGGGGGCCAGGCCCACCAGGCTGTCGCGCACGGGGTCGGTGCGCTTGACCTCCACCGAGCCCAGCACGACCTGCTTGCCCTGCACCGTGGGGCTGAGACGCAGGCGGCCGGTGGGCACCCCCAGCAGCTTGGCCATCAGCCAGTGGCTCACCTCGTGCAGCAGGACGCCCGGCAACAGCACGAACCAGAGCAGCGCCATGCCCGCGTTGCTGCTGTTGAACAGCAAGATACCGATGCCCTGCACATGCTGGCTGATCCAGCGCTGCAGCCAGTAGAGCAGCAGCACCAGCAGGACGAAGGTGAGGAGGGTGGGCATGAGGAGTGAGGAGTGGCAGGTTTGTAGGTGGCAGGTGGCAGATTTCAGGATGCAAGTTGCAGGTGGCGTGGTTGGCAGATGATCCGATCACGTTTCACGTTTCACGGATCACCCGCCATTGGAATGCGCTAGCCGCGCACGCGGGCCGTGGCTTTGACCATGTCGACGAAGGAGTCGGCCTTGAGGCTGGCGCCGCCGACCAAGGCGCCGTCGATGTCAGGCATGGCCATGAAGTCGGCGATGTTGGCGGCGTTGGCGCTGCCGCCGTACTGGATACGCACGGCCTGGGCGGTGGCTTCATCGTACAGCTCGGCCACCGTGCCGCGGATGGCGATGCCGATGACGCGGGCCGCGCCGGCCGGATCGGCGTTGAGGCCGGTGCCGATAGCCCAGACCGGCTCGTAGGCGATGACCAAGGAAGCCACCTGTTCCTTGCTCAGCCCTTGCAGCCCGCCGGTCACCTGGGTGCGCACCACCTGGTCGGTCTCGCCGGCCTGGTTCTGCGCCAGGTTCTCGCCTACGGCGATGATGGGGATCAGGCCGTGCTTGAAGGCGGCGTGGGCCTTCTTGTTGACGCCCTCGTCGGTCTCGCCGAAGTACTGGCGGCGTTCGGAGTGGCCGAGGATGACGTACTGGCACAGGCCGGCCAGCATGTTGGGCGCGATCTCGCCGGTGTAGGCGCCGCTCTCGGCCCAGAACATATTCTGCGCACCGACGGCGATCTTGGTGCCGGCCAGTGCATCGGCCACGGCCGGCAGCGCCACGAAGGTCGGGCAGACCACGCTCTCGACGCTCTCGATGGCGTTCAAGTCGCGGCGCATGGCGCGCGCCAGGTCCACCGCCTCGGCGATGGTCTTGTTCATCTTCCAGTTGCCTGCAATGATCGGTTTACGCATGGGAGGGTGCTCCTTTGGGGATGAAAGAGTTGTGTCAGGTGTCAGAGTGTCAAGTGTCATGTGAGGCGTGCTTCACGTTTCACGTCTCACCGGCCACCTCATCGATGAAGATGCCGCCGCTGATCTCGCGCTCCAAAAGACGCTTTTGGGCGTCGAAGGTCAGTTGGACTTCGATCTGCTGGAAACAGCGATTGGCCCCGCTGCCGCTGATCAGCTTGCGCACGTAGAAGACGTCCCGCTCGTAGTCCTGGCTCAGGTCGTTGGACAGATTGATGGCGATGGACAGTGTCTCGCCACAGCGGCGGCAGCGCACGGTGACGGGGTACAGCTCGCGGCTGCCGGCAGATGGTGCGCTGCGCAAGCTGGCGCTCAGTTTCTTGAGGAAGCTCATGGCAGATCGACCTTGATCGCAAAGGTGGTACGAAAGCTCTCCGCTATTATACCCGTAAAAAGGGCAAAGCACCAAGGGTAGAGGTCGTCATGTCGCGCAGACCTGCGGGTTTCCGAAGACCTCGCAGGTCTTTGGGGCTACTTTGACGCGTATGGTTGTCAAGGCTATAATCCCACTACCGCACGTCCATTTTTTCACCCTCGTCGGAGGTTAGCCATGACATCCAGTCTGCACCCTGACATCGAGCGCGTCCTGATCGACGCCGACAGCATCCAGCAGCGCGTACGTGAGCTGGCGGCCGAGATCGACCGCGACTACGCCGACAAGCCGCGCCTGCTGCTGGTGGGCGTGCTCAAGGGCGCGTTTATCTTCCTGTCCGACCTTTGCCGCGCGCTGACCGTACCCCACGCGGTGGACTTCATGGCCGTCTCCAGCTACGGCATGACGGCCACCAGCGGCGCGGTGCGGATCGTGCTGGACCTGCGCGAGCCCATCGAGGACAAGCACGTGCTGCTGGTAGAAGACATCGTGGATACCGGCCACACCCTCCACTACTTGCAACAGGTGCTGGCCAGCCGCGGCCCGGCCTCGCTGCGCACCTGCGCGCTGTCCAGCAAGGCGCGCCCAGAGGCGGTGACGGTGCCGGTAGACTATCTCGGCTTCACCATCCCCGACGTGTGGGTCGTGGGCTACGGCCTGGACTATGCTGACACTCACCGGACCCTGCCGTACATCGGCGCCCTCAAACCGGAGGTTTATCGATAATGGAAACTGACGAGCAGACTGTGCTGCCGTTGCCCAAGGTATTTGGCATCTACTTGCAGCTCGCCAACTATCCGATCTTGTGTGATCGCATCCGCCGGCGCATGCGCGAGGAGATCTTCACGCGCGGCGTGATTGCGCACGAATTTTTTGAGCAGGAGGTGTCCCAGAAGGCCCGGCTATCTCAGCAGCGCGAGGGGCTGGACGATCCGTACCACCAGGAGTCGTCGGATGTGTGGGAGCGGCGCAAGAACCGGATTCGCAACCAATTGACCGACTTCTACTTCGCCTATAACCTGCCGCATCGACTGCTGACAGACATCATCCAGGAGACGATCGGGCGCGAAGATAGCGATGAACTGACCATGAGCTTCAACCCGGAGTTGGCGCCGTGGGACGTTTTGTTCACCAGGGGCAGACAGTACGAGGCGCTGCCCCCTGAGGAGGCCGAGCAGGTCCGCCACCATCTGGAGGAGATCAAGGTCGTGTTGATCAAGGCGATGATCAGCGACCAACTAGGCTTCGTGGGCATCGCGCGCAACTTCTTTAGCATCGCCGACCTGGAGGCGATTCGCCGGCATCGCATCGGTCGGGGCAAGATCGGCGGCAAGGCGGCCGGCCTGATGTTGGCCTGGACGATCCTGCGCAGCGCGCAGGCCGGGATAGACCCTGACGTACGGGAACGCCTCGCTATGCCGGAGTCCTTCTTCGTGGGCGCCGACGTGTTCTACGACTTTCTGGAACTCAATAACCTGCTGGAAAACCTGAATCAGAAGTACAAATCGACCGAACAGATCATCGCGGACTATCAGAAGCTGCCCAACCGCTTCGCCGAGGGGCAGTTTCCGCAGGGCGTTGTCGTCGAGCTATCCAGGCTGCTGGATCACGTAGGCAAGGCGCCTTTGATCGTGCGCTCCTCCAGTTTGCTGGAGGACAACGTCAACACCTCCTTCGCCGGCAAATACGAGAGTATCTTCTGTCCCAACCAGGGCACGCCCGAGGAGAACCTGAACGACTTGATGTGGGCCATCTCCCAGGTATACGCCAGCGCGTTGAACCCAGACGCGTTGCTGTACCGCCGCCAGATGGGCCTGATCGACTATGATGAGCGCATGGCGATCATCATCCAGAAGGTCGCGGGTGAGCAGCACAAGCAGTACTTTTTCCCGACGCTGGCCGGTGTGGGCTTCAGCCGCAACCCGTTCCTGTGGACGCCTCGCCTGCGCAGCGAAGAAGGCTTCGTTCGTCTGGTGGCTGGGCTGGGCACACGGGCCGTCGACCGGGTGCCTGATGACTACCCGCGCATGATCGGGCTGAGCCATCCTATGCTGCGCCCTGTCTCGAATGGCCGCCAGATCGCCCATTACAGCCAGCACCAGATGGACGTGGTCGATCTGGAAGCCAATGAGCTGTGCACCGTCCCGGTGCGCGATGTCATCGACGCCAGCTTCCCATGGCTGCGCCTGCTGGGCTCCCGTTTCACGGACGGCGTCATCCAGTCGATCACCTCAACGGCTTCGGATGTGCCGCGCGACGAAATGGTGCTGACCATGGACGGCGTCGTAGAGCGTACCAGCTTCGTGACCATGCTCAAGCAGGTGCTGGTGACACTGGAAGCGGCCTACAACTGCCCGGTCGACGTGGAGTTCACCCTGGAGTTTCGCGGCACGGTGCGCAAGCCTGAACCGATTCTGCACCTCTTGCAGTGCCGTCCCCAGAGCAGCAGCGACCAGGGTGGGCGCATTGAGGTGCCTAGCGGCGTTTTCAAGAGCGACATCCTGTTCACAGCCAACTACCTGGTCCCCAACGGCATCGTGGATCGGATCCGCTACATCGTCTATGTCGATCCCAGCCAGTACGCTCGCCTGGCGCCCCCTTCGGAGAAGGTGGAGATCGCCCGCGCCATTGGCCGGCTGAACCACGATTTGAAGGATGAGCGCTTCATTTTGATCGGTCCCGGCCGTTGGGGCAGCGCTAACGTGGACCTGGGAGTCAAAGTGACCTACGCCGATGTGTTCAACACCAAGATGCTGGTGGAGGTGGGCTACAGCCATAGCAACAGCATGCCTGAGGTCTCCTATGGCACCCATTTCTTCCAGGATCTGGTGGAAGCGCGCATTTTCCCCCTGGCCGTCTTCCCTGACCAGGAGGGCATCGTGTTCGACAAGCGCTTCCTGGCCGAGGCGCCCAACCTGCTGACCAGCCTGCTGCCCGGCCAGGCCGCCTCGGAGGGGGTGCTCAAGGTGATCGACGTGCCCGCCGTGCGCGACGGCCAGTTGTTAGAAGTGATCATGAGCAGCGAGCAGAGCAAGGCGCTGGGACGGTTCAGACGGTACGATTGATCAGGATAGCATCTCACTGCCACAGGCAGGAGCCTGTGTTAGGATGGAGCCATGATATCAAGACAAGTGGAGCTAGACCTGTGAAAATCAGACTGAAGTGGACCCTCCTGGCACTGATCGCAACGCTGGCCTTGGCCGCCTGTTCGGCCGGAGATGCACAGCCCCCGGCGGCCGAGCCGTTGCCCGTGGCGACCGCACGGCCTACAACAGCGCCGTCGCCCAGCGCACTACCGTCGCCGACAACCCTGGCGACTGAAGCTGTACAGCCCGCGCCCACGGCCACAGACGACCCGACGGCCATACCTACCTCAGGGCCCACCGACACACCGGCGCCGGCGCCCACCAACACGCCCGCACCGCTGAATCTGGCTGCGCTTCGCCTGGCTCTGGAGCCATTAGCTGCCGGCTTCCGACAACCGGTTTTCGCGACTCACGCCGGCGACGCCAGCGGCCGCATTTTCGTGCTGGAGAAGGCGGGCCGGGTCGTGGCGCTGGCGGCCGACGGCAGCAATCCCCGGACCTTCCTGGATATCAGCGAGCGCGTGGGCTCCAGCAGCTCCGAACAGGGCCTGCTGGGCCTGGCCTTCGACCCTGAGTTTGCCAGCAATGGCCGGCTTTTCGTCTACTACACCGACCGGGACGGCAACACGGTGATCGCCCGCTTCGCCGCCAACGCGGAGCGCACCGCCGCCGACCCGGCCAGCGAGGTAATTCTGCTAACCGCCGCCCAGCCGGCAGCTAACCACAACGGCGGCATCCTGGCCTTTGGGCCGGACGGCTATCTCTACGCGGGCTTGGGCGACGGCGGCGCGGCCAACGACCGCTTCGGGAACGGCCAGAACCTGGGCACAATTCTGGGCACGGTGATCCGCATCGACGTCAGCGGCGACGGCGCGCTGGCGCCGGCCGATAATCCCTTCGTAGGGCAGGAGGGCGCGCGGCCGGAGATCTGGGCCTATGGCCTGCGCAATCCCTGGCGCTTCAGCTTCGATCGGCTGACAGGCGACTTGTGGATTGCCGACGTGGGCCAGAACCAGTGGGAAGAGGTCAACGTGCAGCCGGTCGGCAGCCGCGGCGGCGAGAACTACGGCTGGCCGATCATGGAAGGCACGCACTGCTTCCAGGCTGACGCCTGCCAGCAGGATGGGCTGGTGTTGCCGGTGGCCGAGTATGAGCACGCGTTGGGCTGTTCCGTCACCGGCGGCTACGTCTACCGCGGCGCGGCCCAGCAGGCCTTGCAGGGCATCTATTTTTACGGCGACTACTGCTCTGGCCGCATCTGGGGATTGGCCCAGGTGGAAGGTCGGTGGCAAAATGCCGAGCTGCTGAGCAGCGGTGCGCAGATCAGCTCCTTTGGCGAGACCGAGGACGGCGAGGTGCTGGTCGTGGACTACAGCGGAACTCTGTCTCGCATCGTCAACGAAAGCAACTAACATGCAACACTCTGACGTTCTAGATCAACTGGTGGCCCTGTCGCGCACGCTGGGCGACCCAGCCAAGGACTACGCTATGCTGGGCGAGGGCAACACATCGGCGCGGGCCAGCGACGCCACCTTCTGGGTCAAGGCCAGCGGCACAGAGATGCGCACCATCGACGCCAACGGCTTTGTGGAGGTGGATTTCAAGCGCGTGCTGGCGATCCTGGACGCGCCTGTGCTCAGTGACGCCGAGATCAAGCAGGGGCTGAGCGGTTCCAAGGTGGACGCAGCCAGCCCAGCCCATCCCTCGGTGGAGACGGTGCTGCACGCGCTCTGTCTGCAACTGGACGGCGTCAACTTCGTCGGCCACACCCATCCCACGGCTGTCAACGCCATCACCTGCTCCGTGGGCTTCGATGCGGCCTTCGCCGGCCGGCTCTTCCCTGACGAGATTGTGGTCTGCGGCCCGGCGCCGGTGTTGATCCCCTACGTGGACCCCGGCCCGCCGCTGGCGCGTGCGGTCAAGGCGCACATCGACGCGCATATCGACTACTACGGCGAGGTCCCCAAGGTGATCCACATGCAGAACCACGGCATGATCGCGCTGGGACGCACCGCCCAGCAGGTGGCGAATATCACCGCGATGGCCGTCAAGACCGCGCGCATTCTGGCCGGCACGTATGCCATGGGCGGCCCGCGCTTTATGACCGCCGAGGCCGTGGCCCGCATTCACACCCGGCCGGACGAGCATTATCGGCAGAAGGTTATTGCGCCTGGGGCGTGAAGACGTGACGAGTAACTCGTAACACGTAACCCGGAAAAGCGAACACACCTCGCTCCTTTCCGGGTTACGTGTTACGAGTTACGGTCTTCAGACAGCATCGCATACACCAGCCACGTTTCACTTTTCACGTTTCACCAGGTGGATCACCCCGCGCTTGCCGTTTATCAGCCAGGTGGGGTCTTCAGCGCTGAGTTGTTCGGCCTGGCCCGCGGTTAAGCCGACCATGATCTCCCCTTTGAGCGTGCGCAGGGCGACGAAGGCGGTGGGGAAGTAGCTGGCCACGTCCTCCATGCGCGTCGTCGGAGGCCAGTGGCGGTCGTCCAGCAGGCGGCGGTAGTTGACGTCTCCTTTGACGATGGCCAGCCCGGCGCGGCCGATATCAGCCCGCAGCTCGGCCGGCATGTCACGCAACATCTCGAAGCTGGTCCAGAAGGGGGTAGTCTTGAGCAGCAACCGGCCCGCGGCCAGAGCATCCGCCAGCCGCGCCGCCAAGTCGCGCACGGATGAGTTGCTGGACTGCGCCAGCGCAGCCAGCACGACCTCGATATCCTGCGGCATGGCGTCGGAGACGAAGAAGGGGCGGTCCTTCAGGTGCATCACCACCTGTTGCGCCCAACTGCGTGCCAGCAGAAAGTCGGCCAGAGCCAGGTCGAAGAGCGAATCCAGCCCCACGTTGTCGTTGATGAAGTCCACCCGCTGCACGCCGGCGGCCAGCAAGCTGTGAACTTCGGCGCTGTGGTCGATCAGCAGCAGGTGCTTTTCGTCCTGTGCAGCCAGGCCGGCTAAGGCCTGTTCCTTCACCGTCAGGTTACTCAGGTCGGCGCGGTTGCCCCAGAGCGCCGAGTGCAGCAGCGTCTCGAACAGGACGTGGGATTCCAGGCCGGCCAACTGGTCCCAACTAGCCTCCAGCCGGGCCAGGGCGCCGGCTTCCTGCTGCCGTTTCTGCGGGCCAAAGGGATCGACGGCCTGCCACGGGCCCGGTTGCAAGTAGCGCACCGCCTCCAACAGCTTGCGGTAGAAGAAGGTCTCGGCGAAGTACCAGGGCGCCTCCAGCCAGGTGTGGCCGGCGTAGCGCGCCAGCTCGGCGTTCCAGGCAGCCGTGTCGGCGCTCTGCTCGTACAGCGGCTGCATGGCCTGGGATGCGATCTCGTGGCGAAACGCATGCAGCGCAGCCACGATCTCGGCGGGGTAGTCGTGGTCAGCCAGCACCTGGGCGATGATCTGCGGCTTGCGCTCGACGATGGTGCCGCGGGCAAAAGAGCCCAGTTCTGATGTCATCAGCGGTGGGGGGAGGCGTGTGAGTTGGCTCATGATGGTCTCGGGGGATAGACAAGTGGACAAGTAGACAAGTAGACAAGAGAGGCAGGTTTCTACCCTTAAGAATTGGTTCGGTAATCCGTCATTCCCACGAAGGTGGGAATCCAGCGTCCGCCAGACTAGATTCCCACCTTCGTGGCGCGGAGCGTGACAGCCACTGCCGGATTGATTCTTCCACCATAATAACCGGCCTTGCGACTACCTTGCCCAGTGCGACGACGGACCAATCTACCAATCTACCAGTCTACCATTTCGGATCAGCCCAGCCAGCGGCTCGTCGGGCTGGATTCCGCTGATCGCGGCCAGCACGGCGTCGAAGCCCTCGGCGGCCAGCCGCTCTTGCAGCGCGGCGGCCAGCGGGTCACGTGGGTCGTCGAAGCGGTACGCGGCGGCGATGGCCTGGCTGAGTGCGTCAGGCATGACACCGGCCCGCTCGGCCAGCCGGGCGGCGCCCACGAGACGGTCGTCGGGACCCAGCTTACGCAGCGGGTCGCGGCCCAGGCGCAGGATCGTATCTCCCAGGGCGCGGTTGGCGAAACGACGGGTCAGATCGACGATGTGGGCGTCCAGCCAGGCAGGGTTTACACCATGCACGGCGACGATGCCCGCCCTGCTCTCGGCCAGGGCTGCGTCGAACCAATAGCGGATCATGGGATCAGCCAGCGCCTGGTAGCCGTACTCGTGGCCGGCCAGGTGGCCCAGGTAGGCCAGCACAGCATGGCCGCAGTTGTGGATGTAGAGCTTGCGCGCGGTGTAGGCCGGGAAGTTGTCGCAGACCTCCAGTCCGACGACCTGCGGCGTCGGGCCGATCAGGCCCGCCCGGTCTATCGGCAGCTCCTTGTACGGCTCGACGACGATCAGCGTGGGGTCTTCGGCGCGCAGCTCCGGCGTGGGCGGCGGCACCATGCGGCCGATCACCGTGTCCACGAAGCCGATGTGGCTGCGCAGGTAGGGACGCAGCACGTCTGGCAGGTGCTGCTCGACCATGCTGCGGAATGTCGCTGCTGCGTCCTTGAGGTTCTCGCAGATGATGATGTTGAGGGGCGCTTCGACGCCGGCGGCCGCGCGCTGAACGATGCCGGCTGCCACCAGCGGGGCGACGAAGGGTAGCGCACGCACACCGACGGCCGTGGCGGCGATGCTGGCCGTGGCCACAGTCTGCGCCACAGCACCGGCATCGCCGGCCAGCAAGGCGCGCACTGGCGTCACCGTGACCTCCTCCAGCCAGTCGTTGTCCACCAGCCGGATCATGTAGCGCCCGCGCTGGGCCAGCCCGCGCACCAACGGCTCGTCCACATCCACGAAGACGACCTCGTAGCCGGACTCCGAGAAAAGCTGGCCCAAAAACCCACGGCCCACATTGCCAGCGCCAAAGATGATAGATAATTGAGTCATAGCAACAAACGCAGCAATTCTTGCTCTGCGTCCACCGTCCATGCCTCGCCGGGACCCAGCTTAGCATAGACCTGCGGCAGCCGCTCGTGCAGATCGGCCAGCGGGATGAGCCCAAGCCCGGCGATGTGCGGATAGACCACGACCTTGCCGGCGAAGGTTCCCTCGCTGACCGCGTAAATGCCGTCGTAGACGCCATCGAGGCCGGCGATGGCGGCCACAGTGCGGTTGGTGTCCAGCGCGCCCTGCTCCACCAGCACCAGCATGGAACGCATGTCGGCGATGCTGGAGCCGCTGCTGCCGATGAAGCGGATCTGCCGGCCATCGATCACCGGGTTCAGATCCAACATCGCCTCGGTGCCGCGGGTCAAGCCGGCGAAGACGTTGACCACCCCACCCGGCGCCAGCATGGCCGCAGCCTCCTCGATGGCTTGGACGCTAGGCGCCAGGATCACGATGTCGTCGAAGCCCTCCCCGTTGGTGAGCTCCAGCAGCCGCTGGCGGAAGCCGGCCGGCCCCAGCGTCTCCTCGGTCAGGCAGACCAAATCGACGCCGTGCTCGGCCGCGGCCGCGCCATAGAGCTCGTTCAGCGCGTGGATGCGGTCGGATCTGCGGTTGGTGGCCACCAGCAGGCTGGGACGCGGGCCAACCTGGATCGCGCGCTGCACGTGCATGTGGCCCATCGGCCCGGCCGCGCCCATCATCCAGCAGCGGCCGCCATAGGCCAGCTTGGAGCGGATGGGCCGGTAGCTGGCGGCTACGTCGTTGCTCGTCGTGCCGACGATGGTCATGTGGTCGTAGTGCAGCCAGCCGGCGTCGATGGGCGCGCGCGCCGGCAGCGGTGTATCGCTGACGATGTTGAGCATGCCGCCGCGTGCCAGGGTGCAAAACGCGTTGGCGATCAAGTCGCCGTTGACCGGTCCCAGGATCACCAGATCGTCCACTCCCTCCCCGCTGCCGTTGTCCGGCCCGCAGCAGGGGATCAGGTCGGCCAGCGCGTCGCGAAAGTCGCACGGCTCCAGGCCATTGCGCTCGATTACCTCGACGCCTAGCTCGGCCGCGCGCGCCCTGATCCAGCCGGCAAAGCTGGGCGGCACGTCGGTCAGGATCACCGTGGCCGGGTGGCTGTAGTGGTCGAAGCCGCGGCTGATGGTGTAGTCGCGCGAGGACTGACAGTCCTGGTCAGCCGGCTGAGTTGCGCTCGACGCGGTGGGCTGCTCCTGGGACGGGCCAGGACTGTCAGTCCTTTCGCTCACGCCCACAATCCACATCACGCCGCCCTGTTTGATCGACTGGCGGTAGCGGATGCGGTAGGCCGCCTCGACGCAGGCCCATGGCTCGGTCAGCGCGGCCTGCGAGTAGCCCGACTGCGGCGGCGCAGGCAGCAAGTAGCAGCCGTGGTCGCCGCGCAGGACCGGATCGCCCAGCACACTGTACTGCGACTGGCCGCCTTGCAGCATGTAGCCGTAGGACAGGTTGCGGCCGTGGTGATAGATTTCAGCCTGCACTACGTAGCGCTGGCCCACGGCGAACTGCGTGCGCAGGTTTTCGCCCACCCCGACCACCGTCAACGCGACCTCATGGCCCAAAACCACCGGCTCGGTTTGCAAGTCGCGGCCGAAAAGCCGCGGATGTGCCCCGCCGGCGCGGATCACCTTGACGTCGGAGAAGCAAATGCCGCACGCGTCGTGCCGCACCAGCAGATCGTCCGGCCCAAAGGATGGCATCGGCGTTTCGATGGCCCGCCCGTCCAGCCCCAGGTTCTCGAAGCCCTGACCATACAGCGGCCACAGCCAGTAGCTTTCCGGCAGCGGCTCGTTGGCTTGTCGATACGTCGTCAGCTTGTCAGTCATGTCACGTCCTGGTTACACGGGGATGCTTCGCTGGCCTCTCGTCGCAGGTAAGTCGCGTGGCCGACCCGCTCAGTATGACAGGCGTCGGGAGCGGGGGATGCTTCGCTGGTCTCTCGTCACAGGCCAGTCGCGTGGCTTACCCGCTCAGCGACACCCACCACCTTGTCTACCTGTCTACTTGTCTACCAATCAACCAATCAACCAATCACCTAATCCATCTGCTGCCCACCGGTCACGTTCACCGCCTGACCCGTCATGTAGCTGGCCTGCTCCGAGACCAGGAAGACCAGCACGTTGGTCACGTCGTCGTAGGTGCAACCGCGCTTCATGGGCACCTGGTCGACGTAGCGCTGGCGCACCTCGGCCTCGCTGATGCCCAACTTCCTGGCGTATTGGCTGTAGAGCGAGTTGACCCACAGCGGCGAATCCAGCAGGTTGCCGGGACAGATCGCGTTGCAGCGCACGCCGTACTCGGCCAGCTCCAGCGCGATGCTCTGAGTCAGGCCGATGCCGCCGAACTTGCTGGCTGCGTAGGCCGAGTTCTTGAAGCTGCCCTTCTTGCCCGACTTGGAGTTGATCTGCAGGATCACGCCGCTGCGCTGGGCCTTCATGACCTGCGCCGCGTGTTTGGCCAGCAGGAAGTAGCCGGTCAGGTTGACGTCGATCACGGCCCGCCATTTGTCGGCTGGAAACTCGTCCACCGCCTCGGCGATGAGGATGCCCGCGTTGGAGACGGCGATGTCCAGCCGGCCGAACTCGGCCACCGTCCGCTGCACGGCCGCAGCCACATCGGCCTCGTCGGTGATGTTGACCTTGACCGCCAGGCTGCGCCGGTCGGTCTGGGCCGCAATGTCCGCTGCCACCTGCTGGGCGCCGTCGATGTTCAAATCGGCCACCACCACATGCGCGCCCTCGGCGGCCAGCCGCTGGCAGATCGCCGCGCCTAGCCCCTGCGCGCCGCCGGTGACCAGAGCGATCTTGTTTTCCAGTGTTCGTGCCATGATAAGTCTCCCGAAAAAGTGAAAAGTGAACAGTGAACAGTCTTCTGGCGACTGTTTACTGCCCACTGCTCACTGCTTACTGCGCTATGGCAGCATGATCCGCAAAAACTCCGCCTCTGCCTCCACCGTCCACTCGCGGCCGTCTTTGAGCAGGGCGTGGACGGTGGGCAGGTCCTCGGCCAGGTCGTGTAGGGCTGTCAGCGGCAGCTCCCTGATATGCGGAAAGATGACGACCTTGCCGGGGAAGACGGTATCGCGCACGGCCTCCAGGCCATCCTTGGCCGCGCTCAGTGAGCCGACCGCGGCCAGCGAGCGGTTGGGGGACAGCTCGCCGCTCTCGGCCTGGTGCAGCATCAAGCGCAGGTCGTCGATGGTCGAGGCCGAGTGGCCAATGACGCGTGCATCTTTGAGGTAGACGTCGCTCAGATCGAGCTGGGTGGTGACGCCCCTGGCCACGCCTGCGAAGACGTTCATCACCCCGCGCGGGGCCAGCCACTGGGCCGCGTCGGCGATGACGGCCGGCACCGGAGCGAGGACGATGATGTCGTCGAAGCCTGACCCACCCCCCTCCCAGCCTCCCCCCTCAGAGGTGGGAGGAGCGGTCTGCTGGCCCCTCTCCCCTCGGAGGGGAGAGGTTGGGTGAGGGGTGAATCTCACCATGCCCGCCGCATACGCTTCCTTGTCCATCGGATTGAGGCAGATGAACTCGATGCCTTTGGCGGCAGCCTCAGCCGCGTAAGAGTCGCGCAGGTCGTTGAGACGCAGGTCGCTGACGTCGCTGCAGACCATCACAGCCGGCGCGCCGGCCACCTCGATGGCCCGCTGCACGTGCATACGCCCCATCGGCCCGCCCGCGCCGACGAACAGCGCGCGGCCGCCCGGCTGCAGCGCCGAGCGTACCGGCACATCGGCGTAGGCGCGGGCCACGTCATGGCTCTGCGTGCCCACGTAGACCCAGCGGTTGTAGTGCACGCGGCCGATGTCCACGTTGACCTTGCGGCTCAGCGGCTCTTGACCCAACAGCGCCGCCACGCCGAAGTCGGCCAAGTGCGGGCTGACCAGCTCGATCAGGTCGGGATCGGGATGCAGCAGCACGATGTCGTCCACCGGCGTCATGGGCGGCTTGGCCAGATCGGGCGCGTCGATCACCTCGATGCCCAGCGC
>JBFYTD010000189.1:0-5286 GCA_041300885.1 Anaerolineae bacterium
TCGTGGGACATAGTTGTAGTCAGTCGCTGGACAAACGCCTGCGTGCGAATTGACGCACACTTTTGGCGATTTCCATCGCTTCCCGTGCATCCTCGACAGTCGGATCTTCACCGGGATAGCGCGTCCACACTGCGTAGTCGGAGAGGATCTGGAGTTGTTTCCCCTCCACTGGTACCATGACGCCGGCCTTCTCGATCAGATCACGCAGCATCAGCAGATCGTGTGTCTTGGGGAAGGCTGATCCCTTGGCCACCAGCAGCGCTTTCAGGTATTTCTCGGCGCACTGCTGCGCATGGAAGCAGGCGCTGTAGGCCAGGGGCCGCTTGCGCCTCAAGGCAGAGCGCGCCATGAGGTAATCTTCCTCGGCCCGTTCGATCCAGGCTGCGGGCTTACTCGGATCGCTCATAGAGCACCTTACCGCGCGCCATGATCTCTTGAAGAAAGAAGTCGCGACCGGCCAACGCTTGTTCGATCTCCTGCGGCGTCTTCACCAGGATGTCCACCGGAAATGGCCGCGGGATCAACAAACGCGATACCAACCAGGACCTTTCCCTGCGCGGCGCGTGGGTGTCCAGAATGACCAGCAAGTCCACATCGCTGTCGCCAGTTGGCGCGCCATAGGCATAGGAGCCGAATAGCACGACTTTCTCAGGGTCAAGCTGAGCGACGATACGTTCAACGACTTCAGGTAATGTCTCTGAGACGCGCCGCTTCAGGCCAGTGGGAACAATGGCTGGTATGTCTTGACCTATGTCGAGATGCTGGTCAACAACCGGGTGGGACACGTCTCACTCTCGCGCGATGATCTTTGGTCGGACAACACACATGACAGCGCCAGGATTATAGCACACCCGACAGCGGGGTGAAAACACCGCGTCAGCCGGGCAACAGGACATCGACCGCCTGCACGAATGAGCTATTATCCTGCCCTATCGGGGACCATGAGCCAAGCGCGCTCGCGCAGATGCGGCATGAGCCGTCAGCCCTTCGCCATCGGCCAGCAGCGCAGCCGGCGCGCTGAGGCGCCGCCCCTCGTCCGCTTCCAGCGCGATCAGGCTGATGCGCTTAACGAAGTCGGCCACGCTCAGCGGGCTGGCGAAGCGGGCGGTGCCCTCGGTGGGCATGACGTGGCTGGGGCCAGCCACGTAGTCGCCCAGCACCTCGAAGCTGTGCTCGCCCACGAAGATGCCGCCGGCGTTCTCGATGCTCCCCACCAGCGCCCACGGCTCGGCCGTCAGCAAGCAGAGGTGCTCCGGCGCATAGGCGTTAGCCAACGCCACGGCCTGAGCCAGGTCGGCGGTGATGACGATGCCGCCGCGGCCGGCCAGCGACGCGGCCGCGATCTCGGCCCGGCTCAGCGCCTCCAGTTGGCGGCTCACTTCGACCTGCACCCGCTCGGCCAGGCGGCGCGAAGGGGTCAGCAGGATGGCCGAGGCCAGCAGGTCGTGCTCGGCCTGGGCCAGCAGGTCGGCTGCGACGATGGCGGGGTCAGCCGTATCGTCGGCGATGACCATGGTCTCGGTCGGGCCGGGCAGGCCGTCGATGCCCACGATGCCGAAGACCTGGCGCTTGGCCAAGGTGACGAACAGGCCGCCGGGGCCGACAATCTTATCGACGCGCGGAATGCTCTCGGTGCCATAGGCCATGGCGGCAATCGCCTGCGCGCCGCCGATGGCGTAGACCGAATCCACGCCGGCCACCTGGGCTGCGGCCAGGGTCAGCGCCGCCACCCGGCCCACGCCCCGGTCGGGCGGCGTGCAGACGACAATCTCGCGGACGCCGGCCACACGCGCGGGAATAGCGCAATGCAGCAACGACGAGGGCAACGGCGCGGTGCCGGCCGGCGTGTAGACGCCCACCCGCTGCAAAGGTCGCACGATCTGGCCCAGCGTGCCGCCGGGCGTCACGTCCATCCAGGAGCCGGTGGGCTGCTTGCGGTGGAAGGCCTCCAGCCGCTGCGCCGCCAGCTTGAGCGCGTCCAGCAAGGCCGGGTCCAGGCCGGCCACGGCTGCGTCGATCTCGTCCTGCGGCACAGCCAAGGGGTCTCGATACGCTTCGCTACTCGACCCACGCGATTGGGGGCCGTCGATGCGCTGCGACCACTCGAGCACGGCCGCGTCGCCGCGTTGGCGCACGTCGGCCAGCACGGTCGCCACGGCCTGCTCCGGCGTCAGCCGTTGGCCGAAGATGCGCTCGACGCCGTCCAGCACCGAGGCCGGTATCTGCTGCTCATCCCAGGCCGCGCGGCGCAGGATCGTGGCCTGGGCCTGGGGGATGTTGTCGTAGATGGAAATCATGTTCGGTAAGGACGCTGGCTCGGTCAGGCCCACTCCGGGGTGCTTCGCAAAGACCGGCCAGAGCGTTTTGCGTGTTCGAGAGTAGGCTCGGTCGGGAGACCGACCAGAGCTTTTCGCATGTTCGGGAGCTGGCTCGGTCAGAAGACTGGCCAGAGCTTTTCGCATGTTCGGGAGCTGGCTCGGTCGGGAGACCGGCCAGAGCGTAAAGGGCGACAAGGTGACGCGGCGAGTTTCGACCAATCTACCAATCTACCTTGTCTACCTGTCTACCTGTCTACCTATCTACCTGTCTACCACTTCCACCTGCTCCGGCTCATCCACAATGATCTCCGGCGCGCCGTTGTAGAGCTTGACCTGACCGGTGATGCGCAGGGTCTGGCCGAAGTATAACTCATCTGGTGTTTGTTGCCAACGCGGCCACGCGCTGGCGAAGATGACGGCCTTGAAGTCGCTGCGGTTGCGGCTGAAGTTGAGGAAGATAACCTTGTCCGACTTGTAGGTGTCCACCACCACGCCCTCGACGGTGACACGCCGGCCCTCGTAGGCCGCGGCCTCCTGCCAGGAGATTTCGGCGGGCGTGGCGGGGACGGCTGCGGACGCTGCACCTGACGTCCCCGCGACCCCAGGCTGGCCAACGATCTCGATCTGGGCCGGGTCGTTGACGATGATCTCCGGCGCGCCCTCGTACAACTTGACCGGGCCGCTGATGCGCACCGTCTGGCCCTGCAGCAAGGTGTCCGGCGACTGCGGCCACTTGCTCCAGTCACGCTGGAAGATGACGGCCTTGAACTGGCTGCGGTCGTCGCTGAAGTTGAGGAATATCACCGAGTTGGACTTGTAGCTGTCCACCACCAGGCCCTCGACCGCCACGTCCTGACCCTCGTAGGCCGCGGCGTCCTGCCAGGAGATCAGCGGCGCGGGCAGGGGTGTGGCTGGCTCGGTCAGGAGATTGGGAACCATCCCGGAGGGACCGGCCAGAGCGGGTAGTGGATCTGTGACGAGCTGCGTTGCCGTCACCGCAGCCATCGCCTCCACTTCGACCTCCTCGACCCGCTGCCCCACGGCCGGCGTCTCGCTGGCTACAGCGACCGGGCCGAGGATCTCGATCTGCTCCGGCGACTCGATGATGACCTCCGGCGCGCCCTTGTAGTCCTTGATCTTGCCCGTCACCCGCACGCGCTGGCCCAGGTAGACCTGGTCGGGCGGCTCGGGCCACTGCTCGAAGTCGGATGCGAAGATCACCACCGAGAAGTTGCCCTGGTAGGCCTGCGCAAAGTTGAGGAAAGCGGCCTTGCCGCTGTTGTAGACGCGCACCACATCCCCCTCGACGGTGAGGCGTTGACCCAGGTAGGCGCCTGCATCCTGCCAGTCGATGACGCCGCTGGCTGGCGCGGTGGCGGCCGGCTGGCCCCCGCGGCTGGCCAGCAGCAGGTCGCCGGTAATTTCGATGGCATCAGGCGATTCTGCGATGATCTCCAACTTACCCTGATAGGGCTTGAGCTGGCCCGTCACCCGCACCTGTTTGCGCCAGTACATATCCTCCGGCGGCTGGGGAAAGGCGGGGTAGTCGCTGGCGAAAACCACCACGGTGAAGGTGCGCCCATCGTCGAAGTTGAGAAACGTGACCTTGCCGGAGTCGTAGGTGTCGATCACGTCCCCCTCGACGGTCACGGTCTGGCCGGCATAGCCGGCCACCTGGTCCCAGCGCAGGATGCCGCCGGCCGGCAGGGTAGCTGTAGGCTGCGGACCGCCCCACGGCTCGGCGTTGTTCCAGTCCACCAGAAACGTGCGCGCCAGCCGGTTGACCGCAGCCGGGTCATCGAAGACGATGCCCAGCTCGCGATTGTTCTCCAGCGAGTTGGCGGTCAGGTTCTGCGAGCCGATCATGGCGGTCTGGCCGTCGACGATGATGGTCTTGGCGTGGACATAGGGATCGTCCAGGAAGCGGATGGCCACACCGGCCTCGTGCATCTTGGTGACCGGCTCCCACTCCCACTCGCTGGGATCGATAACGGCGGGCGTGACCACCCGCACCCGCACGCCGCGCTGGGCTGCGTCCGCCAGCAGGCCAAGGATGTGTTCATCCAGCAGCGAGGTGTGTTGGACCTCCAGGCTGACCTGTGCGCTCTCGATCAGCGACTCGATGCGCGGCCGGCTGTTGACAGGGCTCCACACCAGCAGCGCGCTGTCCAGGTCCGGCTCCACCCGCTCCCAGTCCGCATCGAAGACCTGCGCCACCTCGGCCACCACAGCCGGGTCCTCGACGATGGCCATGTACTCCCGGTTGCGATTAAAGGAGGAGTTGGTCAGGTTATGCGTCATGAGATAGGCCCGGCGGTCGTCCACCACCAGGCTCTTCTCGTGGCTGTAGACGAACGTCCCGGGCCGGGCGCGCACCTGAACGCCGGCCGCCTCCAACGCCTGCTTGGCCAGCGCATTGGACTCGCCGCCGCCAAATGGCTCCTCCTCCAGGATCACGCGCACGTCCACGCCGCGCTGCACAGCCTGGGCCAGGGCATCCACCACTGCGTTCTGGGTGATGAGGTAGATCTTGAGCCGGATGCTGTCGCGCGCGCCGTCGATAGCTTGCATGATGGGCGCGCTGCCAGCGTCGGGCATGGCCAGAAGTTCCAGGCTGCCGTGATAGACCGGCAGACTGCTGGCCTCCGGCGTCGCCGGCGCTGGCGTGGTCTGCATATTCCAAACGGCCAAGCCCAGCAGCGCGAGCAGCAGCGCCACTGCCACAATCCAAACCCACTTTGGCATTCGTTCCACCCGCGTCATGGGACTTCCCTCCTGAGTTACATGCAAATAGCAGTTCGTAGCCTGTAACTCGTGACACGTAACCGGACCAGTGCGAGTTGGCTCCGGGTTACGGGTTACGAGTTACAGGGCGCCGATCACGACCCATCCCAGCCCCACTGGGCTGCAAAGCGCTGGATATCGACGATGCTGATCGCGCCGTCGGAGTCCACGTCGTAGACCAGGC
>JBFYTD010000190.1:0-5211 GCA_041300885.1 Anaerolineae bacterium
TATCGAACGGCCCGCCTTGCAGTGGCTGGCCGCCCACTCGCCGGCCTGGATGACCCCCGACAAGCTGACCGCCATCGGCACGGCCGGCGCGTTTCTGATTTTCTTCAGCTATCTGGCCACCGCGATCCATCCCGGCTTTCTGTGGCTGGCCAGCCTGGGCTTCCTGATCAACTGGTACGGCGACAGCCTGGACGGCACGCTGGCCCGTTACCGCAAGATCCAGCGCCCCAAATATGGCTTCTTCATCGACCACACGGTGGACGCCTTCACCGAAACGCTGATTGTGCTGGGCTTGGGACTGTCGATCTACGTCACCTTCAGCGTGGCGTCGCTGGCGCTGATTGGCTATCTGATGCTGTCGGTGTTCGTCTATGTGCGCACCTTCGTCGACGGCGTCTTTCAGATCTCCTACAGCAAGCTGGGGCCGACCGAGGTGCGGGTGATCATCGTGGCGCTCAATACAGCCATGTTCTTCTTTGGCGTGCGCACCATCACCTTGCCCTTCGGCCAGTTTACGATCTACGACATCCCAGTGGCGCTGATAGCCCTGATCCTGTTGGTGATCTTTCTGGTGTCAACCTGGACCAAGGCTCGCGAGCTGGCAACCATTGACCGTCCGCCGCAGCCCGGGCAGTCTCCCTGATGGATAACATGGTGAAATGGCATGAATGAACTGTTACAACTCTGGCAACGTCCAGAAACCGACGAAACCTACATGCTGGCCGGCTGGCGGCAATGGGCCGACGCAGGCAACATGTCGTCTGGCCTGCTGCGCTACTTGCTCGAGCTGACCGGCGCCACGCGCATTGGCCTGCTGCAGCCAACCAACTTTTACCTCTTCCAGGTGCCGGGCACCCATCACTTCCTGCGCCCCGATGTGGAATTGGAGGACGGCCTGGTCAAGGCCCACGAGACGCGCAGCAACGAGTTCTACTATTGGCGCAGCGGCAACAAGGGCGTGGTGGCCTTCCTGGGCGACGAGCCCCACCTCAACGCCGAGCTCTACGCCGATACCTGGCTGGACGCAGTCGAGCAACTGGGCGTCAAGCGCGTGATCTGCTTGGGCGGCGTCTATGGATCTATGCCCTACGACCGGGAACGGGAGATACACGCAGTCTATAGCCTGCCCAGGCTCAAGGCCGAACTGGACAACTACGCGCTCAAGTACAGCAACTACGAGGGAGGCTCCACCATCGGCACCTACCTGGCCTACCGGGCCGGCCAGCGCGGCATCGAGCTGATCGACCTGTACGCCTTCGTCCCCGCCTACGACTTCTCACAGATCTCCAACCAGGTGCAGGGGCTGCGCATCGACAGCGACTTCCAGGCCTGGTTCGACGTGATGCGCCGCATCAAACACATGCTCGACCTGGAGATCGACCTGAGCGACCTGGAGATGCGCAGCCTGGAGCTGGCGTCGTCCATGGACGCCAAGGTCGAGGAGGTCAGCCGCAAGTACCCCAAGCTCAAGGTCAAGGAGTTCATGCAGCAGTTGACCGACGCCTTCGAGGAACTGCCCTTCATGCCTCTGGACGACCTGTGGGCGCGTGAGTTGGGCGATCTGCTGGACGACCTGGGTGAGTAACGCAGTACAAGACTTCCGAAGTCTTGGTGTCTTTTGAGAGCCGCGTAACATAATTTGGCGTTGATCTGCGATAGCGTTACACTAGCTGGCTAAAGAGAGATTTCACAAAATTAAGTCCAGGGTCCGGCTGACGGCCCCACTGATTGAGCTATGCACTTGTTTGACAGAGCAGTCGTCGACGCAACCAACCTTGATAGCGGCCCGAGCCTGGCCGCTTTTTTCGATGCCGCCATCGCTGCGCGCTTGTCTGTGGCGCTGTGGCGTCAACCAGGCCAGACGGCCGGCCAAGCCGTAGTCGATCTGGGCGGGCCAGCCCGGCCCGCATCCATTGATTTTCAGGCGACCGAGCCTGCTTTCGTCTTTTCCCCCTTCTCCAGCGAGGAAGGCAAGCAGCCGCTGCGCATTCGCGCCGATGTCCTGCTGCGTGGCCGCGAGCTGCACGTACGGCAAGAGCCTTGGAACGGCCAGCGCCAGCGCTACGAGGCATTTGTGGGCGCCTATCAGGCTGCTTTGGCCCACGGAACGCAGACCACCCCCCGCTGGCACGCGCCCTCCCAGCCCGTCGTTCCATGTACGAGTGATTATGTCGAGTACTGCCGGCTGGTCGATTCGGCCATCGACTTCATCGTCGAGAGCGGTATCAAGAAGGTGGTGGTCTCGCGCACAGCCACAGCAGCGCTGCCGCCCGCCTTCGATCCGGTGGCTACTTTCCAGGCCCTGTGCCAGCGCTACCCCGCCGCCTTTGTCTCGCTGGTGGCCATACCTGAAGTGGGCACATGGATCGGCGCCAGCCCGGAGCTGCTGGTCTCCACTGACAGCGACACGCTGCACACCATGGCGCTGGCCGGCACCCAGGCACGGCTGGACGGCCAGCCGCTGACAGCAGTGCGCTGGAGCCACAAGGAGATCGAGGAGCAGGCGCTGGTGAGCGACTATATCCGCGACT
This sequence comes from Anaerolineae bacterium, assembly GCA_041300885.1. Taxonomy (GTDB): domain Bacteria; phylum Chloroflexota; class Anaerolineae; order JAAEKA01; family JAAEKA01; genus JAAEKA01. Next base: position 2,532 of record JBFYTD010000190.1, read on the forward strand.
TTTTCAGCCGTGCTCGAGTTGGTGTTGTCCACGAGACCGGCCCGCGCACAGTGGCAGCCGGTAACGTTGTGCACTTGCAGACGGATTTCTGCGTCGAACTGCCCCAACCCGATCTGATGGCGCTGGCCAACCGGGTGCTGCACGAGCTGCACCCCACCTCTGCGGTCTGCGGCATGCCCAAGGACAAGGCGCTGGCCTTCATCCTGCAGCACGAGGGCTACGACCGCAGCTTCTACAGCGGCTATCTGGGGCCGGTGCATATCGACGGCCAATCCCAGCTTTACGTCAACCTGCGCTGTATGCAACTGGGGCAGGAGACGGCCTACCTCTACGTGGGCGGCGGCGTGACGGCCGACTCCAGCCCAGACGCTGAGTGGCGCGAGACTGAGCTCAAGGCGGGCACACTACTCGCCGTGTTGCAGCCAGAGGGCGCGCTACTGCCGGCGTAGCCCCGCATGAGCCAGGCTATGACCGACCGAGACCCTACCAATCCCGGCCGCCTTTCAGTGCTGCACGCGCTTACCCAACTGTGTGTCGACCAGGGGATCACCGACTTCATCGTCGCGCCCGGCTCCCGCTCGGCGCCGCTGACCAGCGCGCTGGCCCAGCAGGCTGGGCTGCGCTGCCGGGTAGTCTACGACGAGCGCGCGGCCGGCTACATTGCGCTGGGACTGGCCCAGCAGAGCGGCCGGCTGGTGGGGCTGGTCTGCACGTCGGGCACGGCGGCCGTCAACCTGGCCCCGGCTGTGGTGGAGGCGTTCTACCAGGGGGTTCCGCTGCTGGTATTGACCGCCGACCGGCCGGCGGAGTGGATCGATCAGCAGGACAACCAGGCCATTCGCCAGCGGGGGCTGTACGAGCCGCATACGCGCGCCAGCTATGAGCTGCCGGTGGATTTGGCCCACCCCGATGCGCGCTGGCATGCCGTGCGCATCCTTAACGAAGCCATCGAGCGCGCCCGCAGCCCCTTGCCCGGCCCTGTTCACATCAACGTGCCGCTGCGCGAGCCGCTTTACCCGGAGCTGGCTCGGTCAGAGATTGGGAACCATCCCGGAGGGACCGGCCAAAGCAGTGTGATCGAACTGGCTCGGTCAGAGATCGGCCAGAGCAGGGCGGAAGGCAGCAGGCTCATCGAGGTGCTGCCCTCAAGCCCGCAGTTGAGCGCGCAAGCCTGGGACAATCTGCTCGCAGCCTGGCAGGTGGCTACGCGCAAACTGATCGTGGCCGGCATGTATTCGCCCGACGAGAGGCTGCGCCAGGCGCTACACAGCCTCAGCCAGCAACCTGACGTAGCCGTGATTGCCGACATCACCGCCAATCTGTTCCCCGACGGCACGCCCCTGCACCACGGCGATGCGATCCTGGGCACCAGACGTGAGGAGACACTGCGCCGCTTGCAGCCCGATCTGGTGATCAGCTTCGGTGGGCCGGTGACGTCGAAATATGTCAAGCAATTTGTGCGCGGCTACCCACCCCAGGCCCACTGGCGCGTCCAGCCGGCCGGTGTAGCGCCTGACACTTACCAGACCCTGACCCACGTCGTGCCGATTCAGCCGGGTGACTTCTTCAGCGAGCTGGCGCAGCGGGTGCGCAACCTGCCTGCCCCGCCCGGCTACGCCGCCGCCTGGCAGCGGTTGGAGACTGTGACTGCCCAGTCGGTCGGGGACTTCCTGAAAACAGCCAGCTTCGGCGAATTCCAGGCCATGCAGCGGATCATGCAGGCCCTGCCGCCCAGCAGCCGCGTACAGGTGGGCAACAGCATGCCTATCCGCTATGCGAATTTGATCGGCCACGTAGCCGAAACGAGACTCGGCAGCGTCAACAGCAACCGTGGGACCAGCGGCATCGACGGCACAGTCAGCACGGCTGTGGGCGCAGCGCTGGCCAGCAATGATCTGACCACATTGATTGTGGGCGACCTGGGCTTCTTCTACGACCGCAACGGGCTGTGGCACGCCCATCTGCCGGCCAACTTGCGCATCGTGCTGCTCAACAACCACGGCGGCGGCATCTTCGATATCATCGACGGGCCTAATCGCTTGCCGGCCGAGCTGCAGCGCGAGTTCTTCCTGACGCCACAGCCGCTGACCGCTGAACGCACCTGCGCCGACCACGGGCTGGACTACTTCCACGCCGCCAGCGCTGCCGGCCTGGATGACGCCTTGCGGACCTTCTTCAGTCCCAGCCCGCGCGCCGCGCTGCTGGAGATCGAGACCGATATGGCGACCAACAGCCAGGTATTTCGCCAGTTCAAGGCGATGCTCGCCATGCTCCCGGAGGCGGATCACGGATCCGCCCAGAGCGTATTGCCATCGCTCCCGCCGGTTTCGTGAACCGGTGGCGTTGTACTTCCCAATTCTCAGCAAGGAGCCAAAACAGAATGTCCGATACCATCCAGTGGCAGATCATCAAAGAGTACGAAGAGATCCTGTTCCAGTTCTACGAAGGCATCGCCAAGATCACCATCAACCGGCCCGAGCGGCGCAACGCCTTCACGCCGTTGACCGTGCAGGAGATGATCGACGCCATGGTCATCTGCCGCGAGGACCCGCGCATCGACGTGGTAATCCTGACCGGCGCGGGTGACCTGGCCTTCTGCAGCGGCGGCGACCAGACCGTGCGCGGCGTGGGCGGCTACGTGGGCAAAGACCAGGTGCCGCGGCTCAACGTGCTGGACCTG
>JBFYTD010000191.1:0-5197 GCA_041300885.1 Anaerolineae bacterium
AGCGTCTGCTGCGTCAGGCAGTGCGATACGCGCCAGCGCCTGGCCGTCGGGAGGCTGGGCGGCAGCGACAGCAGTGAAAGGCGCGGCCAGCAGAAGCAGAGTAAGCAGCAGATTGGCGAGGAAAAGCTTGGGGCGAGGCATGGGCAAACTCCTGATCAAGGATACAATGGCGTGGTCGCTATTTTACTCCAGAACGCCCAAACGCGCTAAATCGCTGCGCGGTTGCCCTGCTACGGATCCTGGCGTACAATGCGCTTGCTATGAACGACTTCCCGCGCGCCGTGCTGCACCTGGATTTGGACGCCTTCTTTGCGTCGGTCGAAATTTTGGAGAACCCCGCGCTGGCCGGCCAGCCGGTGCTGGTCGGCGGCCGGCCCCAGCAGCGCGGCGTGGTGGCGGCTGCCTCCTATGCTGCCCGCGCCTTCGGCTGCCGCTCGGCCATGCCCATGGCCCAGGCCCTCAAGCTATGCCCAGAGGCTGTTGTGCTGCCGGCGCGCCACGGCCTCTACCGCCAATACTCGCGCCGCGTTATGGAGTTGCTGCACGCCCTGACCCCGCTGGTGGAGCAGATCAGCATTGACGAGGCCTTTCTGGAGCTGACGGAGCAGGTGGCGGCCTGGGAGGAGGCGGTGGCGATCGCTCGGCGCTTGCAGGCACAGGTGCGGGACGAAATTGGCCTGTCCGCGTCGTTGGGAGCGGCCACCAACAAGCAGGTCGCCAAGGTCGCGTCGGATTTCGACAAGCCGGGCGGGCTGACGGTTGTGCAGCCGGGCGAGGAAGCGGCGTTCCTGGCCCCGCTGCCGGCGCGGGCGCTGTGGGGCATCGGGCCGGTAACGGCCGAGCGGCTGGCCGGCATGGGCGTGCAGACAGTGGGCGACCTGGCTGCACTGTCTGACGAAGCATTGCGGGTTGCCTTTGGCCGTCACGGGCCTGACCTGGGCCGCCGTGCGCGTGGCTTTGATGACAGTCCCATCGTCACCGAACGCGAACGCAAGTCGGTCAGCCAGGAGCGCACCTTTGACAGCGATGTCGCCGAGCTGCGACCGCTGAAGCAGCACCTGTGGCGCATGAGCCAGGCCGTGGCCGGCTATTTGCAGCGGGCTGAGTTGGCCGGCGGCGTGGTGGCGATCAAGCTGCGCTACAGCGACTTCAGCACCTTGACCCGCCAGATGACCCTGCCGCTGCCCAGCGACGACGCGGTCGAGATCTACCGCGCCGCCTTGACGCTGCTGGAGCGGACGTGGGAACCCGGCCGGCCTGTGCGCCTGCTTGGCGTCGGCGCACAGCAGCTCACGCAGCCCAGCGGGCAGCTTTCCTTGTTTGACGACCGCCGAATAAGCTGAAGCATACCGTCCTATCGGCCGCAGCGGGGATTTGGCCTGGAGCGAGGGAAGCTGCCTCGTGAAACGACTAGACGAAACGCTGCCGGCTGGAGCGGGGGGTTAGGCGCTGCGTTTGCCTTCTGCCCAAGCCCCGACGTGGATACAAGTCCTGCGCCGCAGGTCTCGAAGTCTTGCTCCTACCATCCTCTCAGGACCACAGGCAGGTAGAGCTGGAGCAGCATCACGACATCGATCGGCGTCGTGCTGTACAAAATGGTGCCCAGGCCAAGCTGCCCAAAGTGATCCGATCCCCAGCACTTGACCCCGCCGGCCGTGAGGACGGCGCAGGTGTGGCCGCCGCCCGCGGCGATGGCCGCCACCCCGCTCCCCAGCCCCACCACGTCCACCGGCGTGCTGCGGTTGGCCGTCGCGCCATCGCCCAGTTGACCGTACCAGTTCAGGCCCCAACACTTGACCCCGCCGGCCGTGAGGAGGGCGCAGGTGTGAAAAGACCCGTCCGCGGCGATGACCGCCGCCCCGCTCCCCAGCCCCACCACGTCCACCGGCGTGCTGCGCTCCACGGTCGTGCCGTCGCCCACTTGACCGTATTCGTTACGACCCCAGCACTTGACACCGCCGGCCGTGAGGAGGGCGCAGGTGTGTTCGCTGCCCGCGGCGATGGCCGCCACCCCGCTCGCCAGCCCCACCACCTCCACCGGCGTGCTGCGCGAGGTCGTCGTGCCGTCGCCCAGTTGGCCGGACTCATTCGCGCCCCAGCACTTGACCCCGCCGGCTGTGAGGAGGGCGCAGGTGTGAGACCCGCCCGCAGCGATGGCCGCCACCCCGCTCGCCAGCCCCGCCACGTCCACGGGCGTGCTGCGGTCGAAGATCGTGCCGTCCCCAAGTTGGCCAGATCCGTTCTCGCCCCAACACTTGACCCCACCTGCAGTGGTCAGTCCGCAGGTGTGCCAGCCGCCAGCGGCGATGGCCGCCACCCCGCTCGCCAGCCCCGCCACGTCCACGGGCGTGCTGCGGTTGGTCGTCGTGCCGTCGCCCAGTTGACCGTACCAGTTCGCGCCCCAGCACTTGACCCCGCCGGCTGTGAGGAGGGCGCAGGTGTGATACCAGCCCGCGGCGATGACCGCCGCCCCGCTCCCCAGCCCCACCACGTCCACCGGCGTGTTGCGGTCGGTCGTCGTGCCGTCGCCCAGTTGACCGACCCCGTTCGCGCCCCAGCACTTGACCCCGCCGGACGTGAGGAGGGCGCATGTGTGACCATATCCCGCGGCGATGGCCGCCGCCTCGCTGGCCAGCCCCGCCACGTCCACCGGTGTGCTGCGCTCGAAGGTCGTGCCGTCGCCCAGTTGACCGTACCAGTTCAAGCCCCAGCATTTGACCCCGCCGGCCGTGAGGAGGGCGCAGGTGTGAGACCAGCCTGCGGCGATGGCCGCCACCCCGCTGGCCAGCCCCGCCACGTCCACCGGCGTGTTGCGCTGCGTCGTCGAGCCGTCGCCCAGTTGACCGGCCCAGTTCCGGCCCCAGCACTTGACCCCGCCGGCCGTGAGGAGGGCGCAGGTGTAACCATAACCCGCGGCGATGGTCGCCACCCCGCTCGCCAGCCCCGCCACGTCCACCGGTGTGCTGCGGTCGGTCGTCGTGCCGTCGCCCAGTTGACCGGACCCGTTACTGCCCCAGCACTTGACCCCGCCCGCCGTGAGGAGGGCGCAGGTGTGATCCCCGCCAGCGGCAATGGTCGCCGCTCCGCTGGCCAGCCCCGCCACGTCCACCGGCGTAAGGCGGTTGGTCGTCGTGCCGTCGCCCAGTTGACCGGACCCGTTGTGGCCCCAGCACTTGACCCCGCCGGCCGTGAGGAGGGCGCAGGCGTGACGATAGCCAGCGGCGATGGCCGCCGCCCTGCTGGCCAGCCCCACCACGTCCACCGGCGTGCTGCGCTGGATGGTCGTGCCGTCGCCCAGTTGACCGTACCTGTTATCGCCCCAGCACTTGACCCCGCCGGCCGTAGTCAGGGCACAGGTGTAATCGTCGCCCGCGGCGATGGCCGCCACGCCGCTCGCCAGCCCCGCCACCTCCACCGGCGTGCTGCGCTGGAAGGTCGTGCCGTCGCCCAGTTGACCGGACCCGTTACGGCCCCAGCACTTGACCCCGCCGGCCGTGGTCAGGGCGCAGGTATGAGACCAGCCTGCGGTGATGGCCGCCACCCCGCTGCCTAGCCCCGCCACGTCCACCGGCGTGCTGCGCTGCGTCGTCGTGCCGTCGCCCAGTTGGCCGGACCAGTTGGCGCCCCAGCACTTGACCCCGCCGGCCGTGGTCAGGGCGCAGGTGTGATCATATCCCGCGGCGATGGCCGCGATGTTCCGGATAGGAGGCAAGGGGGCCATCATGGCTGTCCATCCGGCAGCCGGCAACGCGATTTGCATGTTGGTGGGGTTCGCGAAGAGGGGCCTGGCGCTGACTGCCGCAGAGGGCATGGATTGAGGGGAGTGAGCCCCGACCCCGGCCAGATTGCCCGTCAGCAAGGACAGGGATACGATCGCAGCAAGAAACCATCGCGTGTTCATCGGACTTACCTCCTGGTTCTATTGCGCGCCCAACTCTTTTTCATCCGCAACCGCCGCTGATTTACCTCTCCTATACAGATTATACCAGTTGCAGCATGGTCCGTCAATCAGCTCTTTGCGGGATCAGGGCTTCTTTACAGTCATAGACGAACTACTCGTCCAGGTCATCACCATTCGCACATTTGTTCTTGTACATCAGCCCTCCTTGGGGTATGATCACAGCATGAACCACATGCTGCAAACCTCCTCCCCACCCGCGACTGGTTCCGCGCCGCCCTCGGCGAGCCGACGCCGCCGCAGGTTGAAGGCTGGCTGGACATCCAGCGCGGCGAGCACACCCTGATCCTCGCCCCCACCGCCTCCGGCAAAACTCTGGCGGCCTTGCTCTGGGGCCGATGGCCTTTTCCCGCATTCCGTCCACCTGGCTGGTGTGGCAGCGCGGCTTGTCCGTTCTGCTGGCCGAGGACACCGCCAGCCGGATCACCACGGCGCAAGGCGCCGACGTTGCAGCCGTCCGGGCCGCATTGCAAGCCTTGGTGCAACACCTGGCCACGTTCGAGCGTCGCCTCACCGTCCACACCTGGAACGGTGATTCCGTGCTGGAGAGCCCCAGCCAACCGCTGTTGGAGGCCGTGGGGTTCTATCGCGAATATCCCGGCATGGCGTGGGAGCGCTCGGCCAACGTCGCTCTGCGGCAGCGTTAAACGGGCGTCACGATTCAATCGATTGACACGCCGTCAGAACTGGCCTATAATTCGCCACACTGTTTTTCAACCCACACCATAGCGAGAGCCTGCTGTGAATCTGCCAAGTATCATCACACAACTAACCCGCCAGGCCGAAGCCATTCGCACGCTGGTCCATGGCGTCCCGGACGAACAGGCCCGCTGGAAGCCCAGCCCCGACGACTGGTCGATCCTGGAGGTGATCCATCATCTCTACGACGAGGAGATCGAGGACTTCCGCGCCCACCTGGTTCACATCCTCTATCACGCCGACCAGCCCTGGCCGCGCATCGATCCCGGCGGCTGGGTGACGGAGCGCCGCTACAACAAGCAGGACCCGGCTACAATGTTGGCCAGGTTCCTGGCTACACGGCAGAAGTCGCTGGCCTGGCTGAGCAGTTTGGACGCGCCCAACTGGCACGCGGCCATCGCCATGCCCTGGGGCAGTCTAACGGCCGGCGACATGCTGGCATCCTGGGCCGCGCATGACCTGCTGCACCTGCGCCAGTTGGTGGAGCTGCACTACGCTTGGACGCAACGGTCCGTTGCGCCGCACAGCGTCGAGTACGCA
>JBFYTD010000011.1:0-13362 GCA_041300885.1 Anaerolineae bacterium
CCGCACCGGCCCTACATCGACGCGGTCGCCATCGCCTGTCCGCACTGCGGCGGCAAAGCCAGCCGCATCGCCGACGTGGGCAACCCTTGGCTGGACGCTGGCATCGTCACCTTCAGCACGCTGGGCTATCGCAACGATCCGGAGTACTGGCAGAAGTGGTTCCCGGCCGACCTGATCAGCGAGAGCTTCCCCGGCCAGTTCCGCAACTGGTTCTACAGCGTGCTGGCCATGGGCACCGTGCTGGAGCGCCGGCCGCCCTTCCTCGCCAACTTCAGCTATGCCACGTTGCTGGGCGAAGATGGCCGCGCCATGCACAAGAGCTGGGGCAACATGCTCGACTTCCACGACGGCGCCGAGCGCATCGGCGTCGACGTGATGCGCTGGATGTTCCTCAACCACAAGCCGGAGCAGAACCTGCTCTTCGGCTTCCACCGCGCCGACGAAACCCGCCGCCGCTTCCACATCCCGCTGTGGAATGTGTACAGCTTTTTTGTCACATACGCCAATCTTGCGCCGGCGTGGAGCGTGAAACGTGAAACGTGGAGCGAGCCGCCGCGCGACCAATCTACCAATTCCCCAATTTCCCAATCTACCCCTTCCGACCTCCTCCTCGACCGCTGGATCATCGCCCGCCTGCAGCAGGTGATCGCGGCCGTGACCGAGCGGCTGACGGACTACGACTCCGAGGGCGCGACGGTGGCGTGCGAGGCGTTCTTGGACGACCTGAGCAACTGGTACGTGCGGCGCAACCGGCGGCGCTTCTGGGAGGGCGACGCGGCTGCGCTGGACACCCTGTACCACGTGCTGGTCACCTTCGCCCGCGTGCTGGCCCCCATGCAGCCCTTCCTGGCCGAGACCATGTACCAGAACCTGGTGCGCGGCGAAGGACTGTCAGTCGTTCCTGCGACTGACAGTCCTGGCAACAACGACGAAGGACTGTCAGTCCTCCGAAGGACTGACAGTCCTGGCAACGACACCCCCATCAGCGTGCACCACACCGGCTGGCCCGTGGCCGACGCCAGCCTGCTGGACGAGCAACTCCTGACCGACATGGACCTGGCCCGTGCCGTGGTCAGCCTGGGCCACGCCGACCGGGTGGCGGCCGAGATCAAGGTGCGCCAGCCGCTGGCTGACATCAAGGTGGTCGCAGCCGGCAAGGCCGAGAGCTTAGCGCGGTTTGCCGACGTTATCGCCGACGAGCTCAACGTCAAATCGGTCGAGCTGGCCGGCGGCGAGGCCGAGCTGGTGCAATACCGCATCCTGCCGGTCAACAAGACCCTGGGGCCGCGCTTCGGCAAGGCCTTCCCTGCGGTGCGCCAGGCGTTGAGCGCCGCCGATCCTTACGCCGTGGCCGCAACCGTGGCCGCCGGCCAGCCGGTGGCAGTGGTGGTCGATGGCGAAGTGGTTGAGCTGGCGCCGGAGGACGTGCTGGTGCAGGCCGAGCCGCGGCCCGGCTTCCAGGTGACCAACGACCCACAGCGTGGCATCGTCGTCGCGCTGGACACAGTGATCACGCCGGAGCTCAAGGCCGAGGGGTTGGCGCGCGAGGTAGTGCGCCACGTGCAGCAGATGCGCAAGGACGCCGACTTCCAGCTCAGCGACCGCATTCAGGCCACCTATCAGACGGCCGATGCCGGGCTGGCCGCAGCCATCCAGCAATACGGCGGCTACATCCAGCAGGAGACGCTCAGCCTGAGCCTGGACGCCGGCGAGCCGGCTGCGGACGCATACGTCGCAACCGGCGACTTCGACGGCGCCGTTGTGACGGTGGGCATCCGGCGCGCAGGCAGGTAGAAACTCCGAATTCTCACGCAAAGACGCCAAGATCGCCACGGGGATCATCTCTTCTTTGCGTCCTTGGCGCCTTTGCGTGAGCCTGGCAGGGATAGCTTGCCTATTCGCAGATTCGCAGTACAATACGTGCCATCATCGATTGTAACTTGAATGCACTCGTCGCAGGCTCTTCGCTGAATTGAAAGGAGGTGTCTGTGCGCCACGATAGGGCGGCCGCCCGAGGATGATTTCGTCCGCGTGCTGGGCCGCAGGCGCAACTTCAAGACGTGAGGTTAGTGCTATGACCAGAGACGATCAACAATTGAGAAAGCTGCTGGAAGTCGAGCGGGCCGAGCTAATGGAAGCCATCGGCCACTATGAGGTGCTGGCGCGGCACAAGAAGCCCGGCCTGGGCAACCACATGGCTGACGATGGTACCGAGGCCTTTGACCAGGCCGCCAGCCTGGCGCTGCACCTCAACGAGCAGGCGCTGCTGGGGCAGGTTGAGGCAGCGCTGGTCCGCATGGACCGGGGCGAGTATGGCGTCTGCACCCGCTGTGGCATCGAGATCGATTTCGCCCGCCTGAAGGCCATCCCCCATGCCGAGCTGTGCATTCGCTGCCAGCAACTGGTAGAAGACAACCCGCGCGGCAACGGAAGCAAACGCTGATATGTCAGGACGAGTCAAGCCCGTCTGGGCTATTTTGGGCACGGCTGCTGCCGTGGTGCTGTTGGATCAGTTCAGCAAGCGCTGGATCGAGGGTAACGTTCCGCTCTACGAGTCGCTGGTGCCCTTCCCCGCGCTGGAAGACATCTTTACCATCACCCATTTCACCAACACGGGCGCGGCCTTTGGCCTGTTCCGCGACCAGAACATCCTGTTCGTGGCCATCGCCGCAGTAGTGGTGCTGTCGATCTTCGTTTACAGCCGCTACCTGCCCCACGATAAGCTGCTGGTGCAGGTTGCTTTGGGCCTGCAACTGGGCGGCGCCATGGGCAACATGATCGACCGGGTGCGGCTGGGCCACGTCACCGACTTTCTCTATTTTCGCCGGCTGCCGATCATCAACCAGCCCTGGCCGGCCTTCAACGTGGCCGACATGGCCATCGTCACTGGCGTCATCCTGCTGGCCTATTTCATGCTGACCTACAAAGAACCGCAGCCGCAGGCCGCCGCGCCCGGCGTTGCCGACGACCAGTCCAGCCTCTAGGGCGCCGCTGACCTCCACGCCAGCGCACTTGGGCAGACGTAAAACTGTGTTGGCGTAGAACAATCCGCCGGATTGTTCGGGCGCAATCCAGCGGATTGTGCTACGATAAGCCACGCGCCGACTTTTCTGCCCGCAATTGCGCGACCATTTCAGCCAGGCCGAGCCTGGCTTTGTTTTTGAGGAGCAACCGTGCCCACTTCTGCCGAGCAAACCCTGACCTACCCCGTGGACGCCGAACACAGCGGCGAGCGGTTGGACCGTTTTTTGGCGCAGCAACTGGCCGACGCCTCGCGCGTCGAGGTGCAACGCTGGATCAAAGAAGAGCGGGTGGCGGTCAATGGCCAGCCCGGCAAAGCCAGTTACAAGCTCAGGGCCGGCGACTCTGTCTCACTGCTTCGTCCGCCGCGCGTAGAGACCCAGATCGAGCCTGAGCAGGTGGCGCTGGCTGTGGTCTACGAGGACGCCGACCTGCTGGTGGTCAACAAGCCGGCTGGAATGGTGGTGCATCCCGCTCCAGGCCACGTACGCGGCACCCTGGTCAACGCGCTGTTGGGCCGCGACCCTGGCCTGGCCGAGGTGGGCGGGCCGGAGCGCGCCGGCGTGGTGCATCGGCTGGACCGCGAGACCTCGGGCCTGCTGCTGGTGGCCAAGAACAGCGCCGCCTTTGCCAAGCTCCAGCGCCAGTTCAAGACCCGCCGGGTGCAGAAGACCTATCTGGCCCTGGTCGAGGGCGTGTTGGACGTCTCCAATGGTCGCGTCGAGGCGCCTGTGGCCCGCGATCCGGCCCACCGCCAGCGCATGGCCGTGCTGGCGGAGAACCGCGGCGGCCGCAAGGCGACCACGGCCTTCCGTGTGTTGGGCAACTATGTGTCGACGATGAGCCAGCAGCGCCACGAGTTCAGCCTGCTGGAGGTGGACCTGCTCACCGGACGCACGCACCAGATCCGGGTGCATATGGCCTTCATCAAGCATCCTGTGGTGGGAGATCGCATCTACGGCCGGCGCAAGCAGCGCATTCCTTGCCCGCGCCAGTTCCTGCATGCCGCGCGGCTGGTCTTCACGCAGCCCAGCACCGGGGAGCCGGTCGAGGTCGAGGCCCCGCTGCCGGCCGATTTGCAGGCGGTGTTGGATCATTTGACGCCGCTGGCGTGAAACGTAAAGCGTGAAAATGCCCTTGCGGAAATCCTCACGCCTCACGTTTCACGGTCCCGGCCGGTTTACCCCATCCCTGCACAGATAGTATTATCGGTTCAGCGGGGCGCCTGGTGGCAGTCGCGGCAGCGGGCCTCGTACTTTTCGGCCGCGCCGATGACGATCACCGGGTCGGAAAAGCGGGCCGGCTGGCCATCGATCAGCCGTTGCGTGCGGCTGGCCGGCGCGCCGCAAACCACGCAGATGGCGTGCAGCTTGTCCAGCAGCTCAGCCTGGGCCATCAACCGCGGCATGGGGCCGAAGGGTTCGCCACGGAAGTCCAGGTCCAGCCCCGCGCAGATCACCCGCAGGCCGCGCTGCGCCAACTGGTGGCAGACGTCGGCCACGCCCTCGTCGAAGAACTGCACCTCGTCGATGGCCACGATGGTGGTGTCGGGTTGGAGGCGCTCCAGGATGTCACGGGAGTGGCTGACCGCTTCGCTGTCCCAGGCCAGGCCGTTGTGCGAGGCGACGCGGCTGATACCATAGCGGTGGTCGATTGCCGGCTTGAAGACCTGGATGCGTTGGCGGGCGATGACGGCGCGGCGCACGCGGCGCAGCAATTCCTCCGTCTTGCCGCAGAACATGCTGCCGCAGATCACCTCGATCCACCCACCGCGCGGCTGGAAATAGGGCATGGGATTGTCTCCTCCTGCTGGGCAAGCAAAAGGGGCAGAACACGTTCTGCCCCTTTTGTACATGGTGGTCGCCTCGATTACTCGGCGATCGTAGTAGTGATCTCTTCCACCGGCTCGCTGACTGCCTCGACCACGGTCTCGGCCACGGCTTCAGCCGCGGGCTCGACCATCTCGGGGACGGCAACCACGGTCTCTTTGCCCTGGCTCAAGGTGGCAATCACGTCCTCGGCAGCTCGCTCGGCGATCTGCTTGGCCTTCTTGGGGGTTTCACCGCGGGCGCGCGCCTGAGCAGCGGCCTTGCGGGCGGCCTCTTCGGCCTTCTGCTGCACCTGCACCTGAGCGGCGCGCTCCTCGGCCTGCTGCAAGCGGCGCATGAAGCGATCCACTTGGCCGGCTGTGTCGACGATGCGCTGCTCGCCCGTGAAGAAGGGGTGGCAAGCCGAACAGACGTCGGTGCGGATCATCTTGTGCGTCGATCCGGTGGTCCAGGTGTTGCCGCAGGCGCAGACCACCTGTGCATCGGTGTAATACGTGGGGTGAATACCTTGCTTCATAAGTTATGCCTCGGTCCGAGCTAGCTGACGCGCTCGGGATACACGCTGATCTGCTTCTTGTCCTTGCGCACGAACTCGAACTTGACGAAGCCATCCGCAGTTGCAAAGACCGTGTGATCGCGCCCAAGTCCGGTGTTTTCGCCGGCCAGGAACACAGTGCCGCGCTGGCGCACCAGGATCGACCCGGCCGTTACAAACTGCCCATCGTAGCGCTTGACGCCCAGCCGCTGTGCCTGGCTGTCGCGACCGTTCTTGCTGCTGCCGCCGCCTTTTTTGTGTGCCATTTTCGCTCTCTCCTCGTGCCTACATCTCGATCGCGTCGATATGCAACCGTGTCAGGTTTTGGCGATGGCCGTTCTTGACGCGATAGCGCTGCTTGGGCCGATACTTGAACACGATTACCTTCTTGCCCTTGTGTTGAGCTGTGACGGTCGCCGTGACCTTGGCGCCCTTGACCACCGGTTGGCCGATGACAAGCTGTTCGCCGTCGTGAACCAGCAGGACATCATCCAGGGTCAACTGCTCGCCGACTTCACCGGCCAGCTTCTCGACATCGAGCCAATCGCCGGGGGCGACGCTATACTGTTTACCGCCTGTTCGAACTACTGCGTACATTTTTCTCTCCTTCCGGACATCGCGGTCGACCATTCGACGCTTGGGGAGCGATGCCGGCCAGGGTGGTGAACCGTGCGTTTGCACAGTCAGGTATGAAATCCGGCCTGCGCCAGGCATATAAAGACCAGGCCGCTTGTCGCCGGCCTGGCAGCTAACTCAGGGATTATATCCACAATCAGCCTGCTGTCAAAAAGGTAGTGTGACTCTCACAGTTGCAGTTCAGTTGGGTGTGTTTGAATCTGGTTGAATGCCAGACCCTTCGGGTTTCCGTGGTCGACCACGAGTCGCCGTAAACGCGGTCGCACGGTCGATCATGAGTCGCCGTATACGCAGAAACCCGAAGGGTCTCTACCGACTTCAAACACACCCATTTCAACTGAAAAGAGCGCGTTACCTGTTCCCTCCTTTCTTTGACACCAACCCTCACTTCGGTTAAAATAGCACGTGCCGCCGGCTCCCCGCCCGCAGGGTGATGCTGGCGGCGTAGTCTGTCGGTCGCAGGCGTTAAAGACGCACATCCAGGAGGATTCTCGAACCATATGAAGCAGTATCCAGCAGATCATGTTCGCAACATTGCGTTACTCGGCCATAGCGGCGCCGGCAAGACCTCATTAGCTGAGGCCATGTTGTTCGATGTCGGCGCACTGACTCGCATGGGCCGCGTCGAGGATGGTAATACCGCCTCGGACTACGATCCGGAGGAGAGGCGCCGCGGCATTTCGATCAACCTGACCACGTTGCCCGTAGAGTGGCAGGGCTACAAGCTGAACTTCCTGGATGCGCCAGGCTACGTAGACTTCGTCGGCGAGGAGTACAGCGCCGCCTCTGCCGCTGACTCTGTGCTGATCGTGGTCGATGCCGTGGCTGGCGTCGAGGTAGGCACCGAAGTTGCCTGGCAGATCGCTGAGGACAACAACCTGCCATGCATTGTCTACCTCAACAAGATGGGACGCGAGAATGCCAATCCCACGCGGGTGATCGCTGAGCTGCGCAGCGTGTTTGGAGCTAACTTTGTACCTGTTCAGGTTCCCATCGGCGCTGAGGCAAACTTCAAGGGTGTCATCGACCTGCTCAGCCGCCAGGCATACATCGGACCGGACAGCAAGAAGGACGCCATCCCGGCAGCGCTGGCTGACGACGTTGAGATGGGGCTGATGGCGCTTTCTGAGGCCGCGGCGGGCGACGACGACGAACTGATCATGAAGTTCCTGGATGGCGAGGAATTGACCGCCGATGAGATCAAGCGCGGCCTGTTGGCAGCTATCCGCCAGGGCAGCGTGGTCCCCGTCTGCTTCGGCGATGCCACGCATAACATCGGCGTGCGCCCGTTGATGACCCTGTTGACCGAGGTTGCGCCTGGCTACCAGAGCAGCCGCGGCGTTGAGGTCGCCAACGCTGCGGGCGAGACGATCGTGCTACCGCCCGACCCGGCCGGCCCTGTCGTGTTGTTCGCCTTCAAGACCATGGCTGACCCCTACGTCGGCAAGCTGACGTATTTCCGCGTGGTCTCCGGCGAGTTGGCCATCGAGGAAGGGCGCTTGTTCAACCCCCGTTCTGGCGTCGAAGAGCGACTGGGCCAATTGTTCGTGATGCGCGGCAAGGACCAGATCAACGTTGACCGGCTGGCCTTGGGCGACATCGGCGCGCTGGCCAAGCTGGGCGACACCATCAGCGGCGACACGCTGGCCCGGCGTAACGTCCATCTCACCGTCGTTCCGCCCAATTACCCCAACCCCCTCTTCGAGGTGGCCGTCTCGCCCAAGACTCAACAGGACTCGGCCAAGATGGGCCCAGCCATGACCCGCCTGGGCGAACAGGATCCGACCATCCGTTGGCGCTTCGAGCCGGGCACCGGTCAGACGATCCTCTCTGGCATGGGCGATACGCACGTGGACGTGGCTGTCCATGCATTGCATGAGAAATTTGGCGTAGGCATCGACACACACGTGCCCAAGGTGCCCTATCGCGAGACCGTTACCAAGAACGCGGCCGAGATGTACCGCCATAAGAAGCAGACCGGCGGCGCCGGCCAGTTCGGCGAAGTGCACCTGGAGGTCCGCCCCTTGGAGCGCGGCGCTGGCTTTGAGTACAGCACCGACCGCGTCTTCGGCGGCTCCATCTCCAACTCTTTCTTCCCCTCGATCGAAAAGGGCATCCGCTCGGTGTTGGAGCAGGGCGTTGTCGCCGGCTATCCCGTGGTGGACGTGCGGGCTGAGGTTTACGACGGCAAGATGCACCCGGTCGACTCCAAGGACATTGCCTTCCAGATCGCCGGCCGCGAGGCTTTCAAGGCCGCCTTTGAGAAGGCCGGTCCCGTGCTGTTGGAGCCCATCGTCAAGGTCAAGGTGATCGTGCCCGATGCCTATGTAGGCGATATCATCGGCGATCTGAACACCCGGCGCGCGTTGGTGCAGGGCATGGGCCAGGAGCGCGGCAAAAGCGTGATCGAAGCGCAGGCGCCGCTGGCCGAGATGCAGCGCTACGCCGCCGATCTGCGTTCGCTGACCCAGGGCCGCGGCATCTACAGCATTGAGCCGTCGCACTACGCGGTGGTGCCTGGCAACATTGCCGTCGCCGTGATCGAAGCTGCTAAGAAGGAACGCGAGGAAGAGAAATAGCGCTGCGGCTGAGTTGAAAATGAAGCCCCTGTTCACACTGAACAGGGGCTTTTTGTTCTCAGCGGTTCTTCTGCGTCGCAATGATCCACGATGCGGCATCAGCGTCGGGCAGCGAGGTGAGGCGCGCCAGGGGCAGTTCAATGCAAACCCTTGTACCTGTGCCGTTCAAATTGCAGGGGGAGATGATACTGATGGCGCCCTCCAGCCACTGGACGCGCTCACGCATGCTGAGCAGACCCATGCCGCCTCGCTCGGCCTTTCGGCTGTCCGTGTCCGGCGCGACCAAGCCTGCGCCGTCGTCCTCGACTTCGATCACCATCGTCATCGGCTGGATGCCAATGCGCAGCCAGGTGTGCTGCGCATTGGCATGTTTGCGCACGTTGGTCAAGGCTTCTTGCACAATCAGATAGAGGGCGGCCTCGCCTTGCTTGTTCGCTATCTCCGGCAGCTCGCCGCTGACTCGCATCTCGATGGCAAAGCCGCGGCGGCGCTGCTGATTGACGTAGCCCTGCAGAGCGCCGAGCAGGCCGCGCGTCTCCACCAGCACGGGCCGAAGCTCGAGCAAAGCCTGGCGCATCTCGTGGCTGGCCTGTTGGGCTAGCTCGCGTAGCATGTCGAACTCACGGTCCAGTGCAGAGGGTTGCGTCTGGGCTATCTTGCGCGCCACCTCGATGTTCATCACCAGCGACCCCAGCAGTTGGGCAGCGCTGTCGTGCAGGTTGCGCGCCAAGTGGTGGCGTACTTCTTCCTCTGCCTGGACGATGCGGTCCCGCTCTTCCCTCAGCGTGCTGTACAGTCGGGCGTTCTCGATGGCCACCGATGCCTGTCCCGCAAGCGCCATGAGCCACTCCAAGTCTTCGGCGCTGAAGCCGGAGCTCCCTTCACGGTTTAGCACCTGCAGCACGCCCAGGATCTCTCCCCTGGCTTGCAGCGGCGCACACAGGACATTGCGCACAACCAGCGGGCTGAAGACCTCTCGCAGTGGTCCGAAGACCGCCTGATGCTCGACATCATTGACAATCAACGGCTGGCCTGTGCGGATAACGCGCGTGATGATGTCATCGGCCAGCGCCCTGCGCTGTCCCTGCAACGATGCGGCTATCGCGCCATCGACGATCGCGAAGATCAATTCGCCGGCCTTCTGGTCGACCAGCAGCAGCGCTGACGCCTCGGCGCCCAGTGCGTTTGTGGCCAGCGCAGTGGTGAAGTTCAGCACATTGTCGATCTCTAACGAAGATGAGATCGCACGGCTGACCTCGTAAAGCAGGTTGCCCTGAGTCAGCCGGCGCTGCAACTGATAACGCTCGCTGGCCAGCGTTGCGATGCGCGCCAAGCTTTGTATCAGCGCGCTGACGGTGTTGACGACGCTGCTCCCCGGCAGTGCGCCGGCCTCATAGACCAGGCTCAGACCGCCGGTCACGGAACGCCCTTCGTAGATAACGAAGTGAATAATGGGTAGCTCGTCAGGCGCGATCATTGCCTGGGTCGGTGGCGTCCCAGTCAACGATCCGCGGCCCGTCGGCATCCAATACTCCAGCACTGGCAGTTCCGCCTCCCAGCCGTCGATCGCCTGCTGCAGCGCCAGATCGATGCAGCCGTGGGAGCGGCGGGCAGGGGCGGCGAGATCGACCACAATCTGGCCGCCGATGGCGCCGCAGGTATCGATGATCCAGGGCAGCGCCTCCAACCAGAGCGCTGTTCGACCGTGTTCTGTGGCTGTTCGGGTCAACTGATCAAGAATCGAATCGGGCATGGAGTGATTGTAACCGTCAAGCGGCTGGCTGGCAAGTGGCCCAGCCAGCGATTCTGACGTTGCGCGGCCCTTCACGCTGCGCGTCGTGCCTTTGGAGGATAGCCGTCATTGGGCTATACTGGCGCCATGACCCGGTCTCCGTCCCCTCCTCGAAAACTGCGCAATTCCCTGCAAGGCGTGTTGGCCGGCGGCGGCGAAGCTGCCAGCGCGCCGTTGTTATCTGTTGGCCCCTTCTTGAGGCTGATGGCGGCCGCAGGCGCGGCCAGCGCCATTTCAGGCGCCAGCCTGTGGCTGGCCGCGTTGACCCTGCTGGCCGCTGCGCTGATCTACGGCGCGGTGATCTTGGCCCCGGCGCGGCGCGGCAGCGCTCCTTGGGTGCGCAACGGCCGCGGCGGCGCTGGGCTGAGCGAGGAGGAGTTCGGTGGTTGGGCGATCAAGGTCAACGGCGCGCTGACTTTTGTCCTCTACGTGGCGGCATTTCTGGTCTTCCTCTCGGCCGCGCTGACCTTGATTGTCGATCGTCTGCCCGGCCTGGAAAGCGCCAGGGGGCTGGGCATAGCCGGGCGCGACCTGCTGGGCGTTGCACTGGCTGCGGCGATAGCCTGGTTGGTCAACAATCGGCCGCGCCGCATCGCCTACCTCTATGGCCCGGCCACGGGCTCGGTGTTGGTCCTTTTGTGGGCGCTGCTGGTCGCCGTGCTGCTGCTGGGCGCTGCCCAGGCGCCGGTGCTGTCGCTGGCGGCCTTCGACTCGCTGCGCTCGCTGGAGTTGACGGTAAACGGACTGGCGCGCCTGCTCTCCATCGTCGTCGGCGTCGAGGTTTTTGCCACCCTGGAGCCGGCCTTCGAGGGCAACGAAGTTCAGCGCAGCCGAAAGACCTTCGGCAGCCTGCTCATCGTCCTACTGACCAGTTTGGCTATGCTGCTGCTGTTTGGCCCGGCCGTGCTGGCCCTGTTTGACCCCAGCCAACCCACCTCCGCCATGACCCAGGCCATGCAGCAGCTTCTGCCCGCGCCGTTGGCTTGGCTGGGCACGGTGGTGGCTGTCGTAGCCCTGCTCAGCGTTGCTGCCGCCAGCGCGCAGGCTGTGCAGAACCTTAGCCTGGGGTTGCGCAGCCGGCGCTTTGCCCCCGCATTTTTCGCCCAACGCAATCGCCACGGCGTGCCTGACCGGCCGGTCAAGATCGTTCTTGCGCTGGCGGTCGGCGCTTTCCTCCTCCTGGGCACGCATGAAGCGACCTATCTGCCTGTGCTTGTGGCAGGCTCGCTGCTGTTGCTGATGATTGTGGGCTGGGCCGCATGGCGGCGGGCGCGGCGGGAGGCCAGGACGAGCCAAGGGTTGGCGGCGCAATTCTTGCCGCTGCTGCTGCTGGCTGCCGCGCTCTTCGTCAGCGTCGTGAGTGTTGTGGTGTTCGTCGATGGCTTCTTGCGCGGGGGATGGGTCTATTTGCTGGCGGCGCCGCTGCTCTATGCAGTCTTTCACTTCACCCGGCGCAAGATGGGCAGCCCCAATCCGTTGCAGGAGGAGCTGGGACGGCGCGAAGAGGCCATGCGTGGGCTGGCGATGCCTGCACCTGCCCTGCGTGCAGAGGCGCCTGTTGCGACCGATCCCAGCGCGCGCTCGCGGCTGCTCGCGTCGGAACTGGCGCCGGCCGACCATGCCACCGACCGCGGCAGCGCCGGACGCTGGCAAGAGCAGCCGGTGTTGGTCAGTCAGGTGGCTGTGGCCCTGGACGGATCTCCTTTCGCCGAGCGGGCTCTGCCAGCCGCAGCCGCCATCAGCCGCCTGTTCGACGCCGCCCTGATCCTGATTTCCGTGCTGCCCGCGCGCGGCGCATTGCGCGTGCTGCCCAGGGGACGCTCAGACGGCAATCCGCTGGAGGCCGGCCAGGCCGAGATCGAGGCCTACCTGAGCCGCCTGGCCGGGGAATACCGCGATCGCGGGCTGCGCGCCGAATACTACGTGGCCGCCGGACCGGTAGCGCAGGCCATCGACGTGCTAACGCGCAAACTAGACGCCGACTTGCTGGTGATGTCCACGCATGGCCGCTCCGGCATCAGCCGTTTTATGCTGGGCAGCAACGCCAGCGCGGCGATTCAACTGCTGCACCGTCCGGTCCTGCTGCTGCGGCCGCAGGCATTGGCTGAGGGCGGCCTGCCGGCGGTGAACAGGGTACTGGTGACCTTGGACGGCTCCAGCTTTGCCGAGCGGGTCCTGCCCTGGGTGCATCAGGTGTCGTTGGCCACGGGCGCTGAGGTGCTGCTGCTGGTAGTGCCCGAAGTGCCGGACCCATCGCTCTACGGCGCCATGGCCGACGCCGTTGACGAGCTGCGTGAACAGGCCGAGGCCAACGCGCGCCGCTATCTTGAGCGCACGGCGGCTGCGTTACGGGAGATGGACATGCCGGTGCGGCTGCTGATGGAGGGCTCCCGACCCGCGACAGCCATCTTGGACATTGCCGAGCGCGAGCAGGTCGATTTGATCATGCTGGCCACCCACGGCCGCGGCGGTATCGATCGGCTCATGCTGGGCAGCGTCGCCGACCGGGTGGTACACCACGCCCGCTGCCCGGTCTTGCTGGTTCCTGCACGCGAGGGGTGACAGGGTGACCGGGTGACAAGGTGACAGGGAAGTGAGTGTTGGTCCTATGTTTATTGCTGTTGCCGGTCTTTGCGCAGCACCCCGAAGGTCCCCCGGAGTGGGCCTGACCGAGCCAGCCTGAGCTAACTGTCCGCTGCGCTCTTGCCTCTGCTGCCCGGCATGATCCGTCGCAAACCACGCTTCGCCAGACGCCCCCCTGTGTCCTTCTCCATCACTGCAGTAACCAGCATGAAGGGCAGATGCACCACCTGCTGCCAGGGCGCATCCAGCTTGCCGGCGCGACGCTTGATCGCATCCACCTGTTTGCGCTCGTAGCCGGTCAATGGCAGGCCGCGCAGCAGGTCGAAGCGCTGAGGCACAGGCGCCGTCAGCTTGCTCATCAGCTCCACCTGCACATCGAAGCCATGT
>JBFYTD010000192.1:0-5170 GCA_041300885.1 Anaerolineae bacterium
CTGCTCAACGCGGCCATGGGCCTGGCCGTGCCCGACGGCGACTGGCCGGCCGCCCTACAGCGCGCCCGCGCCAGCCTCGACAGCGGCGCAGCATTGGCCGCGCTGGAGCGGCTGGTGGAGGTCAGCAATCGGTGAGCGGTCGTTGGTCGAGTCCCTCCGGGATGGTTCCCAATAGCCGTCTGCGCCGTACACCTGCACTGCGCGCAGGCGCAAGTGTCGAGACCCTCCGGAGGGTTTCGATACGCTAGAGTCTGTCACCCTCATGCGAGTCATGCGCCCTCATCCCGCTACTCAACCCACGTGCGCATGAGGTGAACCTTTCGCGAACCGTGCGCCCTCATCCCGCTACTCAACCCGCGTCCCAGCAGCAGTCTACCGTGCAACGATCCTTGTCTACCTGTCTACTTGTTTCCTGACTTCCCCTAATCTCCTTCTTTTCCCTACTCAGGAGCTCCCATGCCATCCAAGAAAATCTATCCCCTCCCACCTCGTGAAGAACGTCTGCGCTATCAAGGCAAGATGCTGGACGAGATCATGCGCCACAAGCGCGATGAGGTGGCCAAGCGCCAGGCCATGATCCCGGTCGCCAGCCTGCGCGCGCTGGCCGAAACTGCGCCCGATCCGCTGGACTTCGCCGCGGCCCTACGTGCGCCCGGCGTCAGCTTGATTGCCGAGGTCAAGAAGGCCAGCCCCAGCCGCGGCCTGCTCTGCCGTGACTTCGACCCCGCCCGCCTGGCCCAGGTCTACGCGCAGGGCGGCGCCGCCGCCATCTCCGTCCTCACCGACGCCCGCTTTTTCCAGGGCCAGCTCGAGTACCTGACAACGGTCAAGGAGACGGTGATTACGGAAAGGGAAAAGAAGGAAAGGAAGGAAACCGGGGGTGCACGCACAACCAGTTTACCAATTCCCCAATCTACCATTCCCCCCATCCTTCGCAAAGACTTCATCTACGATCCCTACCAGATCGTCGAGGCGAGGGTGGCTGGGGCTGACGCGCTGCTGTTGATCGTAGCCGTGTTGGGCGACAACGAACTGCGCAGCCTGCTGGCCGAGACCCGCCGCTACGGCATGGAGGCGCTGGTCGAGGTGCACGATGAGGGCGAGGTAGAGCGGGCGCTGAAGGCCGGCGCGCGCGTCATTGGCGTCAACAACCGCGACCTGCGCACCTTCGCCGTGGACCTGGCCACCACCGCCCGCCTGCGCCCGCTGATCCCGGCCGAGTGCATCGTGGCCAGCGAGAGCGGTATCCACGACGCTGCCGACGTCCGCCGGCTCAAGGAGATGGGCGTCGATGCTATGTTGGTAGGCGAGAGCCTGGTGACAGCGCGGCCGGAAGAGCGGCTGGGCAAGGTGCGAGAGCTGGTACGTGCGGGCAGGGCGTGACTGGCAGCTACGCCCTGCCCGCAGGGTCGACGCAATTTCAGGAATAGTCCGCTCCTCCCCCTCAGGGGGCTAATGCGGCACAAAAGGCGGCGAGATCGCCAGAGTGCCCCTGGTCGGGCGTGAACACAAAGTTGAAGTCATGCTCCACAAAATCCAGCCGCCCGGCGCTCAGGAAGAGCGCGCCGTTCGGCAGCGGCACACGCTCAATGACGCCGACCTCATAGACGTGCACCACGTTGCCGTCCTCATCGAAGAGAGCCTGCTGAACATTGCGGAACGGATCACCCACGAGTTGATGCCCATAGGCCGTAAAGGTATCTTGCTCGACGAAGTTGGATGCTATCCTCGTCACCTGGCCGTGCCGGTTAGTATAAACCCGCTCGACGCCGTCGCCGGTCGCCGTGATCTGGACATCAAACGGACACAGGCTGTCCCCGGCAGGAACAGTTGTTGTGATCGCAAAGGTAAACTGCGTGACCGTCGGTGGGCCGGCGCTTGCTGGTGAAGCCGCAAGGGCGACGACGATGAGCGTGACCAGTGTCACGACTGCCTTGAACCGGTTGGTTGCCACTAGATGGGACGTGATCATGGGTAGTGCCTCTCTGTTAGTTGGGTTACTGAGGGTCGAGACGATACTCATAGTGTACAGCAATGACCTTGAAACTCAAGCCTTACACCGATACAAAGAGCGATACAAAATTGATGGTGAGTTCATCCCCTTCACTCGCTTTCCAACCTCTTAATGCTGCGCTATAATGTCATTAGCCAATCGCAGTTAACCTGAGGAGCAAGGCGTCCTCCAGCGCCGGCCTGCCCGTCCGCTCAAAGGCGCCCACTGTAGCCCATTCCTTGTGAGATCCTATGAGTTCCTCCGATTTCCCTTCCTACCACATGACCCCCGACGCCTTCCGCCGCCACGGCTACGCGGTGATCGACTGGATCGCCGACTACATGGAGCGCGTCGAGTCGTACCCCGTGCTGTCGCAGGCGCAGCCGGGCGAGATCCGCGCTGGGCTGCCGGTCGATCCGCCGCAGCAGGGCGAGCCGTTCGACGCCATCCTGGCAGACGTCGAGCCGCTGCTCATGCCCGGCATCACCCACTGGCAGTCGCCCAACTTCTTCGCCTTCTTCCCGGCCAACGGCTCCGGCCCGGCCATCCTGGGCGATCTGCTGTCGTTGGGCCTGGGCGTGAACGGCATGTTGTGGGCCACCAGCCCGGCCGCGACCGAGCTGGAAACGCATGTCCTGGACTGGCTGGTGGACATGCTGGGCTTGCCGGACGCGTTCAAGTCGACCTCCAGCGGCGGCGGCGTGATCCAGGACACGGCCAGCAGCGCGGTGTTGACGGCCGTGCTGGCCGGCCGCGAGCGGGCCACCCATTTCGCCAGCAATGCGCAGGGCTGCGATGGCCGGCTCGTGGCCTACACTTCCAGCCAGGCCCACTCCTCGGTGGAGAAGGCAGTCAAGATCGCCGGCATCGGCAGCGAGCATCTGCGCCTGATCGACGTGGACGATGATTTCGCCATGCGGCCTGACGCGCTGGCGCAGCAGATTGCCGCTGACCGCGCGGCGGGGCTGATTCCCTGCTTCGTCTGCGCCACGGTCGGCACTACCTCGTCCAACGCCATGGACTCGGTGCGGGCCATCGGCGAGATCTGCCGGGCCGAGGGGGTGTGGTTCCACGTGGATGCGGCCATGAGCGGCACCGCCGCGCTGTGCCCGGAGTACCGCCACTTGCAGGATGGGCTGGAGCTGGCTGACAGCTACGCCTTCAACCCGCACAAGTGGATGTTCACCAACTTCGACTGCGACTGCTTCTGGGTGGCCGACCGGGCCAGCCTGATCAAAACGCTGAACATCCTGCCGGAGTACCTCAAGAACCAGGCCACCGAGTCGGGCGCGGTCTTCGACTACCGCGATTGGCACATCCAATTGGGCCGGCGCTTCCGGGCGCTCAAGCTGTGGTTCGTGATCCGCCACTACGGCGTCGAGGGTTTGCAGCACCACGTGCGCCGTCACGTCGAGCTGGCCCAGCAGTTCGCGGGCTGGGTGCAGGCCGACCCGCGCTTCGAGCTAGCTGCGCCCGCGCCCCTGAACCTGGTCTGCTTCCGCCTGCGGGCCGGCGACGACGCCAACCGCCGCCTGCTGAACCTGCTCAATCAGAGCGGCGAGCTGTATCTGACCCACACCGTGCTGGACGGCAAGGTCACGTTGCGCCTGGTCGTTGGCCAAACATGGACCGAAGCGCAGCACGTGGCGCGCGCCTGGCAGCGTATTCAGAAGATGGCAAGCAACGTACAATGAACCGGTGCGTCCGCCGTTCGAGTAGCCGTGGGTTGAGTAGCCGTCTGCGGCGTACACCTGCACTGCGCGCAGGCGCAAGTGTCGCGACCCCCGGAGAGTTTCGACACTTGCGCCTGCGGCTCAGTGCAGGTGTACGCTAGAGATGGCTGACCTCATGCGAATCGACGCACCTCAACCCGCTACCCCACTCCGGGGTGCTTCGCAATCAACCCGCGTGCAAGCTACCGATAGAGTTTTGCGATATGCAAACCCATGGTATCTGATTGGTATTCGGTGAACGGTGCATGGAACACAACCTCCAACCAATCTACCAATCTACCAATCCACCAATCTACCAGGTCCGCATCAAAATCTGCGGCCTAACCAACCTCGACGACGCACTGGTCGCGGTCGGGGCCGGCGCCGACCTGCTGGGCTTCATCTTCTACGACAAATCGCCGCGCGCCGTCGATGCCCGCACCGTGACACAGATCATCCAGGACATCCGGCACGTATCACGTTTCACGTCTCACGTTTCACTCCGCACCGTCGGCGTGTTCGTCAACCCCAGCCTGGAGCAGGTGATCCGAACGCTGGACTACTGCGGCCTTGACCTGGCCCAGTTGCACGGCGAGGAAGCGCCGGAACTGCTGGCGGCGCTGCCGGGCCGGGTCTTCAAAGCCTTGCGGCCGCGCGACGCCGCCGAAGCGGCCAGCCAGGCCGATACATTCGCCCGCTTCGGGCCGGCCGGCGGGCCAGACCTGCTGGTGGACGCCTACCACCCCACCCTGCGCGGCGGCGCAGGCCAGACAGGCGACTGGTCCCTGGCTGGCAGCCTGACCGGCCAGCATCGCCTGCTGCTTGCCGGCGGCCTCACGCCCGACAACGTGGGCGCCGCCATCGCCCAGGTACACCCCTGGGGCGTGGACGTGGCCAGCGGCGTCGAGGTCGCGCCCGGCCGCAAGGACCACGCCCGCGTGCGCGCCTTCATCGCGGCAGCACGAGCCGGTCAGCGGTGACAGGCACCTGGTTACCGGGCCGTCAGGTTACCAATCACCTGATCACCCAATCACCGCCCAAGAGACTACCCATGCGCATCGGACTGATCAGCGACACCCACATGCCCACCATGTCCACGCGACTGCATCCGGCCGTGCCGGAGGTCTTTCGCGGCGTGGACATGATCTTGCACGCCGGCGACCTGACCGGGACCGAGACGCTAGAGTTGCTAGAGGAGATCGCGCCCGTGCATGCCGTGCGCGGCGACCAGGATGTGGGGCTGGACCACCTGCCCAAGCGGCGGATCATCGAGGCCGGCGGCAAGCGCATTGGGCTAGTCCACGGGCACCGGCCGCGCTGGCTGGAGTGGCCCGGCTTCACGTGGAACATGTTCTTCGGCCAGCATTTCTTCCTGGCGCCGCGCTTCTACGTCAACGTGGTGCGCCAGTTCGCCGGCGAGCAGGTCGATTGCATCGTCTGCGGCCACCTGCACCGCCCCTACATC
>JBFYTD010000193.1:0-5168 GCA_041300885.1 Anaerolineae bacterium
CGCCGGTCAACGGGTTGTAGACAAAGTTGGGTTCGCCCGGCTCGGTGGCCTTGACCGTACACTCGATAGCCCCGTCGATGTCGCAACTGATGTCGCCGATCACCCGCAGCTTGGGCTGGCCCGCCGTCCAGGCCTGACGCAGGTAGTCCCTGGTCACCAGCCGCGGGTAGCGCGGGTCCCAGTAGATGGCGTTGACCAGCACGCTCAGGTGCGGCAAATACTGCTCGAAATCGGAGCGGTAAGCGTGCGGCGTGCTATAGTAATGCTGTAAGTCAAACACCACATCAGCCGCTAGCGGTATGGCCAGGTGTTCCTCCCGAAACGTGGTCGCGTAGATCACGTTGGTCGAGTAGCGCAGCGTATCGAGACCTCTGAGTTGCTCCGGCTCCACCCGCTGCACCGGCAGCAAATCCAGGATCTCCCAGACGCCGCGTGCCACGTTGCCATAGCCGGCCACGCCGATGGTCAACGGCGCGATCTCTGCGGGCAGGCCATCGCGCAAGATTGCTTCGCCGACCTGCTGCACCGCAGTTTTGGCTTCGGCGATGTCGTGATAGTCAAAGGCGCGGCGCAGGGCCGTGAAGGGATTGGCGATGCCCTGCCAAGCCAGCCGCTGGCCCAGCGCCCATAGCGTCTCCAACATGCCGGCCACGCCCGCGTGCCAGCCGAAGAAGATCAGCCGCCGGCCCGCGTCGTCCGTTACCTTTTCGTAGTCGATCAGCGTACAGCCCAGATTCAGCATGCGCTGCAGCATGGGCATGTTGAAGGGCTGGCCCTTGATGACGTGGGCGAAAAAGACGTAGGCCTGGCCCGGCAGGAAGGCGGATTTGGGTATCTCCTTGATGCCCAGAACCAGCGGACAGTCAGCCAGACTCTCCTGCACCAGCGCGCCGGCCGCCTCGAACTCGGCTGCCGTGAAAGCGCGCTGCGGCGACGGCTGGACGACCACTTGGATGCCGTTCTGCTCGCGCAGTGTCGCGGCCACGGCGGGGGTGATGGGTGTGCGGCGCTCCCAATCGCTCTTATCCTCGCGACGGACGCCGATGCAAAGCTGCATAGGGACGCTCCTTTTCACACAGACTAGCACCCCACCTCGGAAAGGTGAGGCTTCACCGCCGGCCCAGGGCAAGCTCCACACTTATAAAGGTTAAGAATTTATCCCGGTAATCGTCATTCCCACGAAGGTGGGAATCCAGCGCCTGGCAGACTGGATTCCCACCTTCGTGGGAATGACGTCCATTGCCGGATTATTTCCTTGACTTCCATTAGTGTGGAGTACCAGTACCTTTGCCACCTGTTAACCTAGTATACACTCAGACAGATGTAAACAGAAACGGATAGGAGCACGCAACGCAGAAAAAGCCCGTTCATTGCGTTTAAGATGAAGTGTAGACACTTTGCGACAGGAGACCAAGATGATCACTCAAGACGACGTAATCTATTTCGTTTTGACCGACCGCTTCTTCAACGGCGACGCCAGCAACGACCAGCCGGCCCAGCCAGCCAATCCCCGCCACTTCCACGGCGGAGACTTCGCCGGACTGGTGGCCAAAATCCCTTACTTCAAGACCCTTGGCGTGACGGCCGTCTGGCTGACGCCGGTCTACGTCAACATCGTCGACCTGGGGGACAGCGCCGGCTACCACGGCTACTGGGCGGTCGATTTCGAGCGGGTCGATCCGCACCTGTACAGCGGCCGGCCTGACCTGGCCGAGGGTAGCCGCGCCTACCTGGCCGAGTTGGTGCAGACCTTCCACGACAACGGCCTCAAGGTGGTGCTGGACATGGTGGTCAACCACACCGGCTACCACACGCCGGGCTACCGCGACTACCCCTTCCAGCGCTTTGGGCCGGAGCACTTCAACGATCCCAACTCCACTGACGATGTCAAGGGCTCGCTGGCCGGCCTGCCTGACCTGAACCACGACCTGCCCGCGGTGGCCGACTACTTCGTGCAGAACATCCTGGACTGGATCGAGCAGACCGGCATCGACGCGATTCGCATGGACACGGTCAAGCACGTGGAGCCGATGTTCTGGTACCTGTTCAAGTCGCTGATCCGCACCCGCCATCCCCAGGTGACGCTGTTGGGCGAGGTGCTGCACTACGACCCCGAAGTCGTCGGCAGCTATCAGCAGGAGCACGACTTCGACACCCTGTTCGACTTCCCGCTGTGCGCCGCGATCAAGGGCGCGCTGGTCTGGGATCAGCCCATGACCACCATCGCCCGGCCGCGGCTGCACCGCGACGAGCCGCGCGGCATCCTGGACCGTGAGTCGCACTACACCAACGCCAACCGGCTGGTGACGCTGCTGGACAATCACGACCTGGACCGGCGCATCACCACCGAAATCCTGGACCGCGTCGGCCACTGGGATCGCGACCTGGCGCGCACGATCCTCAAGACGGGCCTGACCTTCCTCTTCACCACGCGCGGCATTCCCCAGGTCTACTACGGCACCGAGATTGGGCTCGAAGGCTGGTCTGACCCGGATAACCGCCGCGACATGCCCTGGGAGGTGTTCGGGCCGGACCATCGCCCCACGCCGGACAGGGCATTCGAGCGCGACATCTACGATCACACGGCCCGCCTGATCCAGGTGCGCGCCCAGAACCCGGCCATCCGCTACGGCTATCTATTCACGCTTTATGTCGACCAGTTCTTCTACGCCTATCTGCGTGAGTTCCAGGGCAATCTGGTGCTGGTGGCCATCAACAATGGCCGCGCGCCCATGCCCGCCCCGGCCACCATCGAGATCGGCGGCAACGGCAACATCCCGCCCCGCATCACGCGGCGGCTGATGGGCAGCCAGACGCTGGCAAGCCAGATCCCCGGCATTGGCGATGTGAGGGCGAGTGGCGGCCGCGTCCAGGTGCAGTTGCCCGGCAAGACGGCGGGGGTTTGGACGCTGTAAGGCGTAGACTGGGCTGGCTCGGTCGGGAGACCGGCCAGAGCTGGTGCTGGGCTGGCTCGGTCAGGAGACCGGCCAGAGCGTTAGCTCGCGCGCAGCAGATCAAGCAAGGCTGTGGGATTTAGCGGCTATTCAACGGCACACAGCGCCACGGCGCGGATACGTTGATTGCCCAAAACTCACTCCTTGTGCGTATAACGAGCGATAATGTGGGATAGCTGTGGGATAGTGTGGGAAACGTGGGATGGTAGGTTGGTAGATTGGGAAATTGGTCAGGTTCATGATCGAGGCTAGATTATGCGAAAAAGGCAGTTTTCTTGCCCGCTCTGACCCGGCGGACGCCTGGCGATCTGTCCCAAGCGCTGGCGATCATTCAATGCCCGACACGCCGAGCAATCTACTAATCTACCAATTTCCCAATCTACCACCCTACTTCATAATGTAGTACGTCGCCCGCTTCTCGCCGATCTTCATCAGCAGGCCGCGGTCCACCAGGTCGGCCAGATCGCGGCGGATGGTCTCCGGGCTGACGTCGGGGCAGAGGGTCTGGAACGCGCTGTTGGTGATGCGTCCCTGCTGGGCGATGAAAGACATGGCCTGCTCCTGGCGCGGGTTGAGCAGCTCGTTGCCCCAGCGCTGTGCAGCGGGCGAAGCGCTCACCAAGTCGTGGCCGTGGCCTAATAAGGTTACACGAAATCCCGCGGCAGTCTCCTCAAAACGCGGGGCAGGCAGATCGGCCTCCTGCATGGCCGCGATCATGCGGTCGACGCCATAGCCCAGCCGCTCGATGAAGCCCATGTCGCTGAGCACCTGCACGATCACTTCATTGCGGCTGAAGCGCTCAGTGAGGATATTGTCCAGCGTGACGTGGCCGGGCAGCCGGCCGGGGCTGTAGATCTCCATGCGGTCGCTGAACATCAGGAGGCGGATGCTGTCGCCGCGCAGCCCGTAGTCGCGGTGGCCCACCGCGTTGACCACGGCCTCGCGTGCCACAGCCAGGGGGTACTCGGTGACCTCTTCGCGCGTGAAACCGCGAATGCGCATGCCGCGGCGCATGTTGGCGACCAGAAAGGCCTCAGCGCGGCGGATCTGATCGCCCAGTGTGCCGCGAATGTCCTCGCGCACAAACTCGTCGCTCATGGTCGTGCCCGCATAGCGTACGGCAATGATCTCGGCCGAGGGCAGGTATTGCTGCGGGTTGCGGCCGAAGAGCAGGATGCCAGCGTAGGTAGGCACGAAGTCACCCTGAGGCGTAGCCTTGAGACAGCCGCGCGTCAGCAGGGCCGCGGCCAACGACTCGGTATTCAGCCCTGGCAGCCGCTCCTGATAGCTTGCCACGGCGGCTTCGTCCAGCTCAGCCTGGCTCGCGGCCGGCGCCACTGTCGACTCGAAATGGCCCTCGCCGCGGGCGATCAACAGCGTGCGCAACTCGGCCGTGCTCATGGCGCGGTTCTCCTTGCCGGCGCGCGTCAGGTATTGGCCTTTGATGCTGTAGACCTGCGACAGGCCCGGCGGCACATGCACCACGCACAGCTCGCGGCCGTCCAGCGCGACGATCTCCGGCAGCGGCAGCACCAGCGGCGGCTCAGCCATCAAGGCAGCGGCCAGGGCCTGGTCGCGGGTGGCCGACGGCGTGCTCAACCCCGCCACTTGACCCGCGACGCTGACGCCCAGCACCAACGCGCCGCCATGGGCGTTGGCCAGCGCCACCAGCGTCTCGCCCACCTTGCGCGGGCTGGCCGACTCAGGCAGAAGTGCTACCGAGGCGCTGCTGCCGCCCGCAATCCACTGGGCTGCCTGTTCGGCTGAGGTGCGGTAGGGTGAGGAGGAGAGAAAGTCCATGGCTCACTCGATTCTTTGGGCTGAGGCGATGCGCCAGCGGCTGGTTTTTTCGTCGGCGTTAGGGCGCAGTTCCACCATGTTCCACTGGATCGTCTGCTGGCCAACCGTGGTCTCTAGCACCGTCTGCACCGTCATTTCGGATACGAAATCGCCGCGATTTACCGGGGTGGCCGTGCCGGGATACTGGATGTGGATGACGCGCTGCAAGTCACCGTCAATCGACTGCTCGACGGCTGCCTGTTGATCCGCCAAGACGAGTTGCTCTCGCTTGGCCCGGTCCGTGTCCAGCAACCAGGCCATCACCACGGCTTCAGGATAGGTGGGGACGTCGGGCACGCCGACCTGGGCGTCGGTCGCCAGAGGACAAAAGACGATGCCCGGCGGGCCAGCGGCAAAGCGATTCTCACTGGCCTG
>JBFYTD010000628.1:0-2687 GCA_041300885.1 Anaerolineae bacterium
TGCTGGGCACCGTGGCTGGCGACATCCACGACATCGGCAAGAACAGCCTGAGCTTGTTGCTGACCAGCTACGGCTTCACCGTCCACGACCTGGGGGTGGACGTGCCGGCCGCTGACTTTCTGGCGGCAGCTACCGTGCGCCGGCCGAATATCATCGGCCTGGCAGGCCTGCTGACCAGCTCCTACGATGCCATGCGCGACACGATCCGGCTGCTGCGCACGGTCGGCGATCCTGCCATCGCCTCGCTGCCCATCATCGTCGGCGGCAACCAGATCGACCAACAGGTTTGCGACTACATCGGCGCTGACGCCTGGGTGACGGACGCAATGGCCGGTGTGCGACTTTGCCAGCGCTTGACGGCCGGCGCGTCTACCTGACCTTTGTGGATGAGTATATTCTATGACTCAGATCGTTGCAGCCAACAACGCCTCCGTCATGAGCCGTCCCTTGCGCGATGAAGATGACTTTTGGCGCATGCGCGCCCTGTTGATCGACACCGTGTCGCTGATCCCCATCGGCTTCAACTGGGACATGCGCCGGCTGGACGGCAAGCGCTTCTACGAGGCCGTCGTGGACGAGAACTGGCCGCCCGCGCTGCCGATCCAGCTTTGGGAGACCAGCGACGGCCGGCTGGCCGGCTTCGTCCTGTCCGACGGCAGAGGCGACGCCCATCTCAACGTCCACCCCGACTACCGTTACTTGGAAGAGGAGTTGATCGACTGGGCGATGGCCCACCTGGGCGAGACGACGCCCGACGGCCGGCGCCTGGAGGTCTACGTCTACGAATACGATGTGCTGCGCCAGCGCCTGCTGGCCGAGCGCGGCTTCCAGAAGACTGAGTACTGGGGCATGATCCGCCACATGCGTCTCGGACAGCAGCCTTTGCGGCAGCCAGTGGTGGCCGAGGGCTACACAATCCGCGCCACTCGGCCGGACGACCTGGCCGAGTGCCAGCGCATGGCCGACCTGCTCAACGCCGCCTTCCGGCGCGATTTTCACAACGCCGCCGAGTACCACAACTTTTGCCGCCTGGCGCCCAGCTTCCACCCCGATCTGGACCTGGTGGCCGTTGCGCCCGACGGCGCGTTCGCGGCCTACGTCGGCGTCCCTTACGACCAGGCCAACCGTCGCGGCATCTTCGAGCCGGTCTGCACGCATCCTGACCACCAGCGCAAGGGCCTGGCCGGCGCGCTGATGCAGGAAGCGCTGCTACGACTGCACGCCATAGGCGCAGTCGACGCCACTGTGGACACTGGCGACATGGTCCCCGCCAACCGCTTCTACGACAGCATGGGCTTTACCGAGGCGTACCGGGGTTACGCCTGGCATCTCCTCTGACCGCCACACTGTTGCAGCAACATCGATGGCTGCGTGACCCATCGAATCACCAGCGCTTGGCGTTAATGCGACACTGAGGTATACTTTGGCTACGCGCTGGGTTGACGAAAAGAACCTCACTGCCGTGGGAAAGGAACCTGGAAGATGTATACCGTCTATCGGATGAACATGAACGAGCTGGACGACCAGTTTGTAGAAGTCTTGAGGACCCTGTTCAAGGACAAGGAAGTCGAGATCACTGTTGCTGAAGTCGACGAGACCCAGTATTTGCTGCGCGGAGAGGCGAATCGCGTCCGGCTCTTGCAGGCCGTCAAGAACATCGAGAATGGGCAGAACCTGGTAGACGTGCCACTGGACATGCTCCAATGAAACGCGTTGCTTTCGAGTCTGGCCAGTTAAAAAACTCCTCCGCAGACGGGGGAGTTTTCGCTTTGTTTGCTGTATGCTTTGCAGGGTTGGTCAGATTGCGCTCACCGTTGAGCGCGGCCTGCCACGGATCATCGCTTTCAAAGGAGCATCCGGCATGACAACAATGAGCGAAGCTCTCGACAACGCAGGCGGCGCGGCGATGATTGCCGGCACGGTGCTGCTGCGCCCGCTGCTGGCCCCGCGTTACCGCCGTTGGAACGCAACCGACGACGAGGTGACGCGCGCGCTGCCTGGCGACGAGCGCGTGTCGGCCCCTGCGCTGACGCAAACGCTGGCCGTGACCATCGACGCCAGCCCGGCGGCCGTATGGCCGTGGCTGGCGCAGATCGGCCAGGAGCGCGGCGGGCTGTACAGCTACGAGCTGCTGGAGAACATCGCCCGCTGCCAGATACACAACGCCGACCGCATCGTGCCAGAGTGGGAGCTGCACGTCGGCGATCGGGTGCGGCTGGGTCCGCCCGGCTATCCAGTGCACCAAGTGGTCGGGCTGGAGTGCGGCCGCTGGCTGCTGCTGGAAGGCGCGGACATTAAAACGGGTGAAGCGCCGCAACCGCCGCAGCCGGGTCAGGCGGAGTACACCAACTACTCCTGGGTGTTCTATCTGCACCAGCAGCCTGACGGCGCCACCCGCCTCCTCACCCGCAACCATCTGGACTACGCGCCGCGCAGCTTTGGCCTCCGCCTGATGTGGGAGTGGTTCACCGACCCCATCGGCTTCGTGATGACCCGCCGGATGCTCTTGGGCATCAAGCAGCGCGTCGAAAGCTCATCCTTGTCGTAACGCTTGTGAAGCGAACTCTCGAAGTCTTTCCTTCGTCCGCAAATTACCAGGAGAATCCACCATGACAACCCCTACCCCCATCGACATTCCCTTCCTCACCGCCGATGCTCTGGAACTGCGCCTGACGGTGGGCGCATGC
>JBFYTD010000194.1:0-5157 GCA_041300885.1 Anaerolineae bacterium
TCAGCCTGGGCGATGCGCTCGGCCAGCGCCAGCACGCGCAGCACGTGGTCGAAAGCATGGGCCGCTTCTGCGCCGTCATAGAGAACACGGGCATCGTCGATTGAGATCATGCGTATGGAACTATGAAACGTGAAACGTGAAGCGGAAAGCATGCCACCGGCAACCTGCGCTATTTCTCAGCCGCGAGCTTGGCGGGCGCCGAGGCGGCATCGTCCTTATCGGCGCGGCGGATACGCAGCCAGAGCACGCCGCCAGGCAAGCTGCCCACGATAATGATGAAGGACATCAGCACACTGACGGCGACAGCCTGCTCCCTGGGCACACCCAGCAGCGTGTAGAAGAAGGGGTAAGCGCCCTGAATCACGCCGTGGCCGCCGACGCTGATGGGCACCAGCAACACCAGCGCAATCAGCGGGTTGAACAGCATCACGTCCACGAAGGGCACGCCGCCGCCCACCGCCTCGAACAACAGCCAGTTGACGACGTTGGCCGCCATCAGCCCGGCGAGGCCTAACAGATAAGCGGTGAACAAGGCGCGGTAGCGGAAACGATAGGCGTCCAGCGCACCCGAAATGCCCTCGTAGGTCGGCGCCAGGCGGATCAGCGGGCCAAGCTGAAAGATGCGGCCGATCTGCAGGCGCAACCGCCGGCTGAGCATCACTGCCAGCGCCACAGCGATACCTGCCAGCGCCACTACTGCCAGGTTGAACAGCCACTGCAGCTCGGTGTGATCCATCAGCCGCACCACCACGATGGCCGTCACGGCCGCGGTGCTCATGTAGGCCAGCAAGCCGACGATACGGTCCACCACGACCGACACGGCGGCCTCGGCGGTGCGATCGGTGTAGCGGGCTACCCCGTAGCCGCGCATGACGTCACCGCCAATGTTGGCCGGCAGTAAGCTGTTGAAGAAGAAGCCAACGAACATGAACTGCAGCACGGCGCGGAAGGGGATGATCACCTCCAAGGCCCGTAGCAAAACGTACCACTTCAAGGCGTTGATCGTGATAGCAATGAGGTAGAAGCCCAGAGCCAGCAGGATCAGCCACTTGTCGGCCGCGGCCAGACTGATCCTGACCGCGTTCAAATTGACGCTGGAAAAAACAAACGCGATCAACACGACGGTGACCGCGATCTTCACGAGGGTCAAGAGATGGTGTTTCAAGCTTACCTACCCAAGCGCCGGGCGCTTGGCCACGATTGATGCGCACGGCGTCTTGTGGCGTGAACCACCCAACACTGTTCGCTTATGTAGAGTTGGTCAGTGAATGACCTGCTGTTGGCCGCTGCCCCGCTGCGACAGCGCCATCGGCCGCAGCGCCGGGTCGCCGTTGTCGTCCTCGCGCAGCTCATGCACATTCTGCTTCTGGGTCAGGGCCATGTCCCAGACCACGTGGCGGTCCCGTTTGACGGCGAAATCGTACCAGCCCAGCAGCCGGCTCCAGCCTTCCAACAAGGCCAGCAGCGCCAGGCTATAGACCAGCTTGATTGCGCCTACGACCTCACGCAGGGCGATCTTGGCCACGCGCGTGTTCTGAATACTGGCTACCTGATGGCCGTATTTGTGACTGAGGTAGAGATGGCCGGCGTGGTTGCGGCGGCGCTGGCGCACGAAATCGCCGATGGTGTCCGGGCCGGTGTTGTAGACGATAGCATCGGGCGAATAGACAACCTTCAGCCCGTGCTTGATGACGATGGCTTCCACGAAGGCTTCGTCCATGGCCACATCAGGCGGGATCTGGTCCAACTCACGGCGGAAGGCGATCATCTCGCCCAGCCGCGGGATGTCCAGGCACAGCTCGTGTTCCATGCGCAGCCGCAGGTGGGTGAACAGGCCCACCAGATGATCGGGCGTGTTGACAGGAATCTTGTGCGCGCCGGTCATACCGACGGTCTCATCGTAGAACACCCGCACCAGGTTTTCCACAGCGTTCTCGTGGGGCAGCGTGTCGCCGCTTTCCAGCACCAGAATGTCTTCGCTGGCTGCCTGCAGGAAGAGATTGATGGCCGAGGTCTTGCCGCGCCGCTCCGGCTGTTCGATAAGCTGGAGGCGCGGGTCGCGCGCCAGATAGCTGCGCACAATGGGCACGGTGTTGTCGGTGCAACCGCTGGCCACGACGATGATCTCCGTGATGGCCACGTCGTGCAAGTGCTGGTCGAGCATGGCATCCAGCAGCGGCCCGATATTGTCCTCTTCGTTGTAGGCTGTAATGCCGACACTACAGCGCAGGGTGGGACGGGTCTGGGTCAAGATTACCTCGGCACATGTTGGCGAACGAGCTCCACGACCTCGCCAGGCTCGGCGTGGCGTCCGCTACGTTTCTTGGAATAGAGCAAATCGCCATCCACTGTGACCTCGAACCTGCCGCCATCGCTGGGGACAAGGATCAATTGCGTTGTCTCAAACTCAAACGCAGTGAGCAGTTCCTCCGTCAACCTGACGGCGCGCGCAGTGTAGTGTCAGACGGCGCAATACTCGATGCTGATCTTCATCACGGATTTCTCGGATTACTCGGATTGCACAGATCGAAGTTTGGCTCTTTGGTCGGGTGGCCGGACAGACGACGCTGCGATTATGCCACAGGTGAAACGAATGAACAAACCAGATCGTAGATTAGGTTGGCGGCAAAAACACGCGGAGAAACCGGGTTTCTCGCAGAAACCCGGTTTCTGGTAACAGCCGTCTTTCAAATTGGCGTAATCTGTGCTACTATAGCGTTGTCTCAGTTCTTTTTCTGTCTGCGGCAAACTGGAGGCATTACCTATGCGCAGCGCTGTGCGAGTTGTGAGTTGGATAGTCCTGGTCTGGCTGCTGGTCTCACCGGCGGCCCTGCCAGCCCAGGCGCAGGATCGAAGCCTGTACTGGGGAAACTACGATGTGGCCATCACGGTGCAGCCTGATGGCTGTTTTCGCGTGGTGGAGACGCAGGAGCTGGTCTTCACCGTGGGTGAGTTTCGCTACGGCATACGTACCATTCCTACTGAGTTCACGTCCAGCTTCGACGATGTACGCGTGAGTGAGCTGGGCGGCGAGGTCTACGCGCGCTCGTCCAGCGGCCAGCCGTACACCTTCGACCTGACCCAGGCTGGCGGCGACCTCAACATCCGCTACAACTTCCCCCCCACCAGCGACGACAGCCGCACCATCGTGATCGAGTATACGGTCTGCGGCGGACTGCTCTACTATCCTGCGGGCGACCAACTGGTGTGGAAGGCGGTGCCCAGCAACGGCAGCTTCCCGATCCAAAACGCTTCGGTGACAGTAAGCCTGCCCGACGGCGTCACCATCGACAACTACGACGCTACCGGGCCGCGCGGCGACGCCACTCTGATGGACAACAACCAGGGGGTGCGCTTCACAGCCACGGAGCCGATCCGGCCCGGCAGCAGCGACTTCGCCGTGCGCGTCCAGTGGCCCAGCGGGCTGGTGGCCGGCCAGCCGGCCAGTTGGCAGGTGGCCATGGACCGCCAGGACCAGATCGAGCCGGTCGCCAACCTGGGCGTGCTGGCGCTGACGGTCTTCGTGTTGGTGATCGGCCTGTTAGGGCTGTACCTGCTGTGGTACCGAAAGGGCCGCGACGCGCCGGTCAAGCTGCCGGCCGAATGGATCCCGGAGCCGCCCAGCGACCTGCCGGCCGGCATGGTCGGCACGCTGATCGACGAACGCGCCGACACCAAGGACGTGATGGCCACGCTGGTGGACCTGGCGCGACGCGGTGTGCTGGCCATCCAGGAGGAGAGCAAGCCGGGCCTTTTCGGCATCGGCAAGAGCCAGGAGTTCACCTATCACCTGGAGAACGCTGCTCTGCCCATGCGTCCCTACGAGAAGCTGCTGGTGGACAAGCTGTTCGACGGCGAACAGAGCAAGCAGCTCTCTGACCTGCGCGACAAGTTCTACGCCACCATGGGCCAGGTGCAAAAAGGGCTGTATCAGGCAGTGCAGGACGAAGGCTACTTCCCCGGCAACCCGGAGCGCGTGCGTACCACCTATGCCGGGCTGGGCGTGGCCGCGCTGATCCTGGCTGCCGTGGTGGGCTGTTTTGCCACCATCTTCCTGGTGCAGTGGAGCGGCCTTGCTATCTGCCTGCCCATCGCCTTTGCCATCCCGGCCATCGGCCTGATCGTGCTGGCGCGCTACATGCCGCGCAAGTCGGCCAACGGCGCCGAGGAGGCCGCCAAGTGGCTGGCCTTCAAGCGCTACATGGAGAATATCGAGCGCTACACCAAGGTCGAGGAGGTCCAGGAAATCTTCGACCGCTTCCTGCCCTACGCCATTGCCTTCGGGTTGGAGCGGAGCTGGATCGCCAAATTCGCGCGCGTCGATACACCGCCGCCGCCCTGGTACAACACCGGCCCGTATATGGGACCGCGGCCGCGCGGCTGGGGCTGGTGGGGCGCCGGGCCGATGATGGGGCCGTCCGGCGGTCCTACGTCGATGCCTGAGGGCGGCGGGTCAGGAGCGCCCAGCATGAGCGATATGTCGCGCGGTATGGGCACCGGACTGGCAGGCATGAGCGCAGGGTTAGGCGGCATGTTGACGGCCGCCACCGGCGCGCTGACCAGCCGGCCGGCCGCGCAGGCTGGCACGGGCAGTTGGAGCAGCGGCGGCGGCAGTTGGAGCGGCGGCGGCGGCTTCAGTGGCGGCGGCTGGAGCGGCGGCGGCGGCTTTAGCGGCGGCGGCGGCGGCGGCAGTAGTTTTGGATAGGAGACGGTGCGCTTCACGCTTCACGTAACACGTAATGCGTAATACGCAACCCGGAAAGGAGGGAATCGTGTCCGAGATTCCGGGTTACGTGTTACGAGTTATGTGTTACGCAGCGCTAGCCCATCTTTGGAAAGGAGCACGTTATGCGCGGAGGCGGTAAGGTAGTCGGCATCATCCTGATTTTCATCGGGATCGCCGCGATTGGCGTTGCCGGCGTGTGGGCTCTGGCTGAAATGGCCAGCAGCGAAGCATTGACGGCCGGCGGAGCAGCACTAGGCGTCGGCCTGGTTTTCTTTCTGGTGACGGTTCCCACGGTGGGCGTCGGCGCCTATCTGCTGGTCAAGGGCCGGCGCGAGAGTGCGGAGATGGCCGACGTGGACAAGCAACGCAAGCTGCTGAACATCATCCTCTCGCGCGGCCAGGTCAACATGTCCGATCTGGTGCTGGAGATG
>JBFYTD010000195.1:0-5154 GCA_041300885.1 Anaerolineae bacterium
GGTCGAGTAGGCGTCTGCGCCGTATCGAGACCTCCGGAGGGGTTTCGATACGCTAGAGGTGGCTGACCTCATGCGAATCGGCGCACCTCAACCCGCTACTCAACCCGCGCACAGTCAATCAATCAACCAAAAGTACCTGACCAGCAATCGGCAACCCAGTTATACGTAGCGCAATCACCCAACCACCCAATCACCACCCATGAGCAACAAACCCACCCGCGTCCGCTTCGCACCCAGCCCCACTGGCTACCTCCACATCGGCTCTGCCCGCTCGGCGCTGTTCAACTGGCTGTATGCCCGCCACAGCGGCGGCAAG
Organism: Anaerolineae bacterium; assembly: GCA_041300885.1. Lineage (GTDB taxonomy): Bacteria > Chloroflexota > Anaerolineae > JAAEKA01 > JAAEKA01 > JAAEKA01. The sequence continues at coordinate 317 of JBFYTD010000195.1, forward strand.
TTCATCCTGCGCATCGAGGACACCGACCAGAAGCGCCTGGTTGAGGATGCGCTGGACGACTTCGCGGCCGGGCTGCGCTGGCTGGGCTGCCAATGGGACGAAGGGCCGGAGGCGGGCGGCGACTTCGGCCCTTACTTCCAGAGCCAGCGGCTGCCGCACTACCGCCAGTGGGCCAACTGGCTGGTCGACCATGGCCATGCCTATCGCTGCTATTGCACCGAGGAGCGGCTGGCCCAGGTGCGTGAGCAGCAAACCGCGGCCAAGGAGCAGACCGGCTACGACCGCCACTGCCGCTATCTGACGCCGGAGCAGCGCGCCCAACACGAGGCCGCAGGCGCCCCATTCGTGGTGCGGCTGGCCGTCGAACCGCTGGACGGCAGCACCACCTTCCACGACGCCATTCGCGGCGACATCACCTTCGAGCACAGCTTGCTGCAGGACGCCGTGCTGCTCAAGTCCGACGGCTGGCCCACCTATCACCTGGCCGCGGTGGTGGACGATCACCTGATGGAGATCAGCCACATCATGCGCAGCGACGAGTGGCTGAGCAGCGCGCCGTTAGGTGTGCTGCTGTATCAGGCCTTCGGCTGGGAGCCGCCGGTCTGGGCGCACCTGCCGGTGATCCTCAACCCTAACGGCAAGGGCAAGATGAGCAAGCGCCACGCGGTCGGCGCGGACGGCAAGAGCATCCCCGTGCTGCTCAAGGAGTACATCGCTGACGGCTACCTGCCCGAGGCCATGGCCAACTTCCTGGCCAACGTGGGCTGGAACCTGGACGGCAGCACCGAGGTCTTCACGCCGGAGCAGGCCATCGCCGCCTTCGACATCGCCGCCATCAACCCGTCGCCGGCCGCGTTCCCCTATGACAAGCTGGTCTGGCTGAACGGCGTCTACATCCGCCAACTTGGCGACGACGACCTGTACCAGCGGCTGCTGCCCTTTGTGGCCGCGGGCGTGGGCATCAGCGTCGAGGCCATGGCCGCACGGCCCGAGCTGCGGCCGGCTGTCCCGCTGATCAAGGAACGTATCAAGACCTTAGACGAAGCCGCGCCCATGCTGGATTTCTTCTTCGTTGATGGCGTGCTGGCTTACCCCGACCCGCAGGCGCTGGTGGGAGAGAAGATGAGCACGGCCCAGACGGCGGAGGTGCTGCAACGCAGCGCGGCCACCCTGGCCAGCCTGTCCAGCTTCGATCACGAAAGCATCGAGGCTGCCCTGCGGGCGCTGGCCGACGACCTGGGCCTGAAGATCCGCCAGTTGCTGCACGTCGTGCGCGTCGCCGTCACCGGAACCAAGGTCTCCCCGCCGCTGTTCGAGACCATCGTCATCCTCGGCCGCGAGCGCGTGTTAGCCCGGCTGGCTGCGGCGGCGGAGGCAGTGGCCAGTCAACAGTGAACAGTGAACAGTTAGCAGTGAGCAGTAGCTGGTTGTCACCGTTAACTGTTCACCGTTAACTGCTCACTGATCAGAATGGACCCGACCCATGGATGAATTCGTCGCCGCCGTTGTGCAACTGCGCATCCGCCTGCCGCAGGACCGGGAAGAGTTGGAGCAACATCTGGTGCGCTTCATGCGCCTGGCCCAGACCAAGCGGGCGCGCCTGCTGGTCTTTCCCCAGTTCACCGGCCTGATGGCCGCCGCGCTGGTCGTCAAGGGCCGCGGCTCAGGTCTACTCAAGCAGGCTGACCGCGCCCGCCGCACCAACGCCTCCTTCTGGACCCGCACCCAGGCCAAGCTGGCCGGCGGCGCGGCCGGCGTGTTGAAAGCGGACTTTGGCCGTGCTCTGGAGGGCGCGCTGCTCCAGCAGCCCGACCTGCTGTGGGAGAGCTACGCCTCGCTGTTCGGCGACATCGCCCGTTACCACGGCATGGTAGTGGTGGCTGGCACGGCCTACCTGGAAGACCCCAGCGACCGCGCCGTGCGCCACATGGCCGTAGTCTTCGGACCGGACGGCAGCCTGCTGGGCAAGCAGGGTGCGGTAACGCTGGCCCACGACGAGCATCCCATTGTCGAGGCCGCGCCAACCTGGCAGGCGATTCAGACCCCCATCGGCCGGCTAGGCGTGCTGATCGGCAACGACATGCTCTACCCCGAGGCCGGGCGCATCCTGGCTTACGGTGGGGCCGAGATGCTGATCGGCCTGGGCGCCACGGCCGAGGCTGTGCAGTATCACCGCCAGCGGCTGGGCCTGCTGGCGCGGGCCGAGGACAACCAGGTCTACGGCGCGCTGAGCTTCGCCGTGGGCTACAATCCCTTCACCAGCGGCGACGAGGAACCATACCTCGGTCGTTCATTGGTCGCCGCGCCTGCCAGCATGACTCCCCGCTACAGCGGTGTGATGGTCGAGATGGGCACCGACAGCACCGAGGGGCTGATCACCGCCGAGTGGAGCTTCCGCAGCCTGCACGAGCAGTGGCAGAAGGACCATGCGCCGCTGCGTTCCAGGATGCCGCTGGAGCATACCGGGCCGACGCTGGCTGCGATCTATGGCCGGCGGCTGGCGCTGGAGCCGGCCTTGCAGAGCGATGCGACGCTGGCCGCGCTGCCGGCGCCGGCCGCGGACGAGTGGAGCGATGGGGAACCAGCAACGCGCACCTCGGTGGAAGAAATAGACGGGGAGCAGTAGCGCAAGCACCCGCTTCAAGGGCCGATCACCAGCACGCCGCCCTCGTCGGTCGCCAGGTCCCCACCCGGCTCGATGACGATCGAGGCGCTGTCGCCGCCGACAGTACGCTGCACGCTGTAGGACGTGTTGGGGGCCAGGCCGGTCACGATCTGTTGGCTGACCGCGGCCGGCAAGGTGTAACGCAGCGCGCTGCTGGCCGGCGCACGCACGAACAGCACGGCGCGCGCGCCGATTGCCGCACCGCGCACTGTGCCGGCCTGGTCCTGCACCAGCGTCACCGCGTTTGCGCCGGCGCCTGCGTCCGCGCCTTGCAGCACGTGCAGGAACGCGACAGCCGCCGCGTCGCCGCCGTCCACCCGCAGCCGCGCCGTCATCGGATCGTCGGCCGCAGCGGTCTCGGCAATCAACGGCTCGTCGCTGTTCACCGCCGTCAACCGGGCGTCCACCGGCAACAGAGTGGTGACGAACAACTGCTGGCCGCGGGCGGTGGTCATCGTCGCCTGTTGGCCGTCGATCTGGGCCGGTTGCGGCAGTTGTAGCCACCAGCGCTTGAACTTGCCCGCGTCCTGCGTGGCGGCCAGATCGTAAACGACGATGTGGTCAGGCTTGAGCCACACCACGGCCCGTTCGGCCTGTGCGACGGCTGACGCGGCCTCGTCGCTGGCATTGTAGAGCGGCGTTGCGTCGCCCCAGGCGTAGGCGAAGTCGGGTTGCAGGCTGGCGGCCAGCAGGGTCGGGTCGCCGTCGTTGACGTAGTTCCACTGCGAGCCGCGCTGCCACAGGTCGATGCGCCAGTCGTCGGCGTCCCGGTCGACCGGCCGGTCGTTCTCGATGGCGATGGTGTTGTAGAACTCGGAGCTGGCGATGCCCTCGGCGATGTTGGCGTAGCCCACCCGCCCCTTGGTCAGCCATTCGCCGTCGCGGTAGAAGCTGAAGCTGGCGCCGTCGGCCATCTGGTGGTCGATGGAGTTCCAGCTCAGGCCATAGGTGAACCAGGCCGCGTCAGCGCTCCAGTCGGTGCGGCTGAACAGGCGGTTCAGGCCCGGCGCCAGATAGGCCGTGTCCAGCGTAAGTCGAGGATCGCTGGCCGGCGCGGCGGATGGATCGAAGAGCATGAAGTAGAGGATGGCCTCGCGCAGGTCGTTGGGGTTGCGCACCCGCTCGGCCAACTGCTCGGCGCCGCCAGGCGCGGTGTGGGTCACGATCCAGCGCACGGCGTTCAGACGGGCCGCGTTGCCGGTCAGCGCGTCGTACAGGCCGATGGGCGCAAAAGCGCTGATGAAGTCGGGCAGGTGGTAGCTCTGCCCGTCGCCGTAGAATGCGGGCTGGTACTGCGTGCCGCCTGCCTCGTGCGGTACCGTGGCCGGGCTAAGCGAGTGCAGATAGGCGGTCAGGCTGTCATCCCAAAAGGGGTTGCTGCCCAGCGACGCGCTGTCGGGGTAGGCTGCGCCCGCGGTGTGCAGCGCCAGCAGGAACTGGGTGACGTAGCCCAGGGTCTGCGGGCTGTATTCCAGCCCCTCGGGCAGCAGGCCGCCGCGGCTGTCGTTGCGCACCAGGTGCTCGAAGATGAACAGCCGTGCGCCCAGCGCGTTGGCCAGGTAGGAACGCAGCGCGCCGTCGGGGTCGTCGGCCGGGTCCAGCGCCAGCGCCATCAGCCCCAGGTTGCGCATGTGGGCGGCGTAGTAGTTGTTACTGCTGAAGCGCACCTGCTGCGGGTCGGCCAGCAGAGCCGGGTCGTCGACCAGCCCGACCGGCTCCGGGTGGTGATAGCCGCGCTCGACCACCTCCTGCGACCAACGCAGGAAGACCTGGCGGATGGTGGCCTTGTCCTGGCTGCTCAGCGAGGGGTAGATCCAGTCCACGACCAGCGGGAAGGCCTCGCCGTGGTAGCGGATGCGGTCGCGATCCTCGGTGGCGAAGTCGGGGTGGCGAAAGGGCGGGTACTGCCGCGAGCCGTTGCAGGTGACGCTCTCGCGGCTGGCCGGTCCCTTGGCGGCCTCGTTCATGACGTGCATCAGCAGACTGCGCGCACGGCGGGCGTAGTCGGCGCGGGCCGTGGGGTCGTTGTCCACCAGCGAGAGAAAGGCGAACAGCTCGGCGTAGCTCTCGGTCGGGTACTCCTCGTAGCCTACGTTGCCGCAGTCGTCGCCGGGCACGCGGCCGTCGTCCATCTCCTGCACTGCGCGCGCGGCCAGCAGCGCCAGGCCGTCGC
>JBFYTD010000012.1:0-13256 GCA_041300885.1 Anaerolineae bacterium
TTCGAACAGATCATGTGGATGGCGGGCAAATCGCCCATCCGGCAGTTCTGGCAGCAGGAGTTCGACCGTGCGCCGCAGGATTTCGGCTGTCCCTATGGCCGGCAGACCACCGCGGCCATGCCGACCATCGTCTCGTGCAGCAACCACGTCTTTCCCAGGCCCGACGACTGGCCGGAGCACGTCCACAACACCGGCTACTGGTTCCTGGAGGACGATGCCGGCTGGCAAGCGCCGGACGACCTGCTGGCGTTCCTGGACAGAGGCGCGCCGCCGGTGTACGTCGGATTCGGCAGCATGGGCGATGCGAGCCAGGCTGCCCAGACGACGCAGATCGTGATCGAGGCGCTGCAGCGCTCCGGGCAGCGCGGAGTCCTGGCGACCGGCTGGAGCGGCATGGACAAGATCGCGGACCTGCCCCAGGACATGTTCGTCCTGGAGAGCGCGCCGCACTCATGGTTGTTCCCGCGCATGGCGGCTGTCGTCCACCACGGCGGGGCCGGCACCACGGCGGCAGGGCTACGGGCCGGCGTCCCCAACATCGTCGTCCCCTTCAGCAACGACCAGTTCGCCTGGGGGCGCCGCGTGCTTGAACTGGGAGTAGGCGCCAAGCCCATCCCGCGCAAGAAACTGACGGCTGAGGGGCTGGCCGACGCGATCAAGGCTGCGTTGGCGCCGGCAGTCAAAGCTACGGCCAACGATCTGGGGGCAAAGATCCAACGCGAGCGCGGCGCTGAGACTGCCGCCCGCATCATCGACGGCTGTCTTCGGCAGTGAAGCGCCAGACAGAGGCCAGGCTGAGCGCCGCAGCAATGCTTCGAGCGATCATCCTGCGAGCGAATGATAGGTCACAGGAGTTTGGCTGACACGATTCGACCGTTTGACAAAGTGGCGTTGTGGCTTACAATTACGGTGCTCATAGTTCTGTTGGGTAAGCTAGGCTTGCCAGTCGCGCTGGCGCACAAACAAGAAGGGCGCCGTTCCACCTCCGCCAGGCGCCAGGAGTGCCAATGATGCAAACAGCACCCCCTGAAGACCTGCACATCAAGAGCCTGATCGACGTCGCTGCGTTGCAGCGCATTCAGGACACCTTTGCCAAGGCTATGGGTGTCGCAGCAGTGACCGTCGATAAGTCGGGTGTGCCTGTCACCCACAACAGCAATTTCCAGCCTCTCTGCCAGTTGATCCGCTCGACGCCTGATGGACTGGCCCGCTGCATGAAGTCCGATGCGCAGGGCGGCATGACGGCCTACTGCTCTGACAAGCCGGAAGCCTACGTCTGCATGGGCGGGCTGGTGGATGTAGCTGCGCCGATCACCATCGAGGGGCAGTACATCGGCTGCCTCTTGTGCGGCCAGGTCGTGCTCAGCGAAGATCAAGACAGCTTCCTCAAGGATATCATACGTCGCAGCACGTCGTTGGGGTTGCCCTATAAGCACGTGTTGGCCGCTGCCCAACAGATCCCGGTGATTCCCAGGGATCGTTTGGATGCTGCTGTCGAGATGCTCATGCTGACGGCTAACCACATCATCGAGATCGGCATGACCAACCTCAGCCAAGCGCGACTGCTGAAAGAAGCCCAGGAAAAAGCCACCTTGCAGGCGGCGCTGCAAACCGCTCAGATGCAGGCGCTGCAATCACAGATCAACCCCCATTTTCTCTTCAACTCGCTCACCCTGGTCGGCTACACCGCCTTGGAAGAGAACGCACCACACACCGAAGAGATCGCCTATACGCTGAGCGAGTTGCTGCGCTACAGCCTGCGCAACGCCTCGAGCATGGTGTCGCTGAGCGAAGAATTCGAGATGGTCGAGCATTATCTGACCATCCAACGGATGCACTTCGGCGAGCGGCTCTGCACCCACGTTCACGCCGACCCATCCTTGCGCCAGATGCAATTACCCTGTATGCTGCTGCAGCCGCTGGTGGAAAACGCGGTGGTTCATGGGATCGAACCGCTGGCCCGTCCTGTGACAGTGCGAGTCAACGCCTGGCGCTTGGGCGACTATGCACTGCTGGAGATCGTCGATGACGGTGCCGGGGCCAGCGACAACGTCGTCCGCAGCCTGAACGAGCATCAGTTCACTGCCGTGGCCAAGCGCAAGCGAGCAGCGGTTGGCATGCAGAGCGTGATTCGGCGTTTGCAGGAAGTCTATGGCGATGGCTTCAAGATCACTGCCGAAAGCGCCCCTGGGCAGGGATTCAGCGTCAGGCTGATCTTGCCCCTCCGCTAAGCGTCCCCGCATTCAGCTGTCGAAGGAGGCAAGCATGGCCGGCTTGCTGCTGGCGGACGATACGCCCATCGTGCGTTCCGCCATCGCCCGAATCATCGCGCGTGAGAAGGGGGAGCTGGGCCCGATCGTGCAGGCTGGCAGCGGCGACGAGGCTGTAGAACTGGCGCGGCGCATCCGGCCGGACATCGTGATCATGGACATCAAGATGCCGGGGCTGGATGGCCTGCAGGCGACCGCGATCATCCGGGAAGAACTACCTGACACCAAAGTCATCATCCTGACCGCCTACGATGAGTTTCCTTACGTGCAAAAGGCGCTCAAGTTGGGCGCGGTGGACTTCCTGCTCAAGCCGGTGAGGCCGGCCAAGCTGATCGAGGTGCTCGACGAGGTCCATCGCCAGATCCTGGCCGAACGCCGTCAGGTTTGGGAAGCAGCCGAGACCAAGACCTCCCTGCAGAAGACCCTGCCCTTGCTGGAGGCCAGCCTGGTGGACCAGTTGGTGCATGGCCGTTCACCGGGTCGCGCGGCCATTGCAGCATCGCTCAGGCAGTTGGGCAAGACGCTCTCCTGGCCGGCCGTCCTCGTTGCTGTGGTGGACAACTACGATACCCTGGGTGCGGCCAACGCTTACAGCTCCTTGACCGAGCTCTCACCCAGCGTGATCGGCAAGACCGAGACCTTCCTGGTCGGCTTCAACCCACCGGGGCGGGTGATTGCCATTGTCTCGACCGACCATCACCTGGCTGCAGTCGACCAGCTCCGGCAGCTCGGCTCGATCATTCAGCAGGCGTTGGAGATCCAGCTCAACCGCTCGGTCGTGCTCGGCATCGGCCATCGCTACGCTGACATCGAGGCGATTCCCATTTCCTACGCCGAGGCCAGCCTGGCCAGCCGCCATTACACCGCCGGAGCACAGCAGTACGTCATTCACATCGAGGATATTGACGAGATCAACGACCGCAAGAAGTTGGCCTATCCGGTGCAGCTGGAATACCAGATTCTGCAGAGCGTGCGCCAGGGGCAGATCGAGGCTTGCGGCGATCTGTTGAACCAGATGCTGGATCAACTGACCTACCAGTTCAGGCGCAAGCCGGAGATTTTCCGCAGTCGTTTGACCGAGCTGATTGCGCTGATTGCGCGCACCATCATCGACATGGGGGCTGGCAAGCTGGACGTATTGGATCTGTCGCACCAGCAGGTGGCGACGTTGTACAGCCTCGACACGGTGAACGATATGCGCGCCTGGGCGCTGCGCAGCTTCGCGGAGCTTACCGCCGCCATCCCTGCGGGTCATGCCGCAGGAACCGACTCGGTGCAGCGCGCGATTGACTACATCCACCGCCACCAAAGCCAGGCAGACTTAACCCTGGGCCAGGTAGCCGATGTGGTCAGCTTGAGCCCGTCGCACCTGGCTCATCTGTTGAAGGAACGGGTTGGGCTCAACTACAGGAACTATCTGATTGCGCTGCGCATGGAAGAGGCCAAGCGACTGCTGCGCACTACGGACAGGACCATCGCCTCTGTGGCCGAGAGTGTGGGCTACGAGAACGCCACCAGTTTCTATCGTTTGTTTCAACGGGAGACAGGCAGCACGCCGGCTGCTTACCGGCGGATAGCCTAAAGAGCTGGGCATAGTGCCCGTTAGCGATCCTGCATCGCAATGCCGATGGGGGTGACAAGAAGGGCGTGTTGGGGGACGACGGTGGGCAGTCCGGTGACCTCGGTGACTACCTCACCCATGCCGGGCATCATGCACGTGCCACCTACCAGGTAGAGCGTTTCGACCCGGAAGGGCTGGATGTGCCGCGCGACGATGGTGCCCACCTTCTGCATGACTGGCCGCACCAGGGGATAGACCGTGTGGGTTTGGGAGGGATCCTTCTTGATCTCCTCGGCGGCCTCGAAGGGCACACGCAGCGCGCCGGCAATGACCAGGGAGAAATGCGTGCCGCCGGTGGGCTCGTCGGCGGTGTAGACTACCCGGCCGTCTTTGACGATGGCCACGCCTGTGGTGCCGCCGCCCACGTCCACCACTGCGCCGTTGTCCACCTGCAACAGTGCGTTGGCAGCCGTCGGCTCGTCTACGAAGTTGCTGCACTCCAGCCCTGCCGCAATCAGCACGTTTTGCGTCGCCCGCACCTCAGCCGGCGCGACCCCAGGCGGATACGAAGTGGCCGCGTGGGTCAGAGGAAAGCCCAGCTCCGCCTCCACCTCCGTCTTCATCCGGCTGACCAGCCTAACGGCTCCCATGAAATCTACCACCAACCCATCGCGCACAATCTGGGCAAACTGATAGCGCCCGGCCAGCGGCCGGTAGTCCTGGTCGAGCACCATCAGCACCGTGTAGGCCGTCCCCAGGTCGACGCCCACGTGTACCACGCGGCCGTTGCTGTGGCCAGACACCGCCTCGCCTGCGCTGGCCGGCGTACCGTTGAGCAGGCGCCAGGCCTGATCAAGTGTTCCATCCAATCGTGGGTTCATAGGTTAGCCTAGCCCTGCCAGCCGCATGGTATCCAGGGCGATCATCCTCTCTTCGTCGGTCGGCACCACCAGCACCGCCGTGTGGCCCGCGGGCTTGCTGATCACGGACTCAGTGCCTATCGCCTCGGCGTTGCGCTTGCGGTCCAGTTCGATGCCCAGGAACTCCATGCCTTCGCAGACCATCTCGCGCACCACCGGGCTGTTTTCGCCTATGCCTGCGGTGAACACCAGCGCGTCGATGCCGCCCATGGCTGCGGCGTAAGCGCCGACATACTTCTTGGTCATGTAGGTAAAGATCTCCACGGCCAGCTGGCAGCGCGGGTTGCCAGCCGCCGCGTGCTCAAGAATCCTGCGCATGTCGTTGCTGACGCCGGACACGCCCAACAGGCCGCTTTCCTTGTACAACACCTGCTCAATGGCGTCGGGACTCATGCCGATCTGGCGGTGCAGATGGAAGATCAACCCGGGGTCGATGTCGCCCGAACGCGTGCCCATCATGATGCCCGAGAAGGTCGCAAAGCCAATGCTGGTATCGATGGATCGGCCAGCCTGCACCGCAGTCATGGTCACGCCGTTTCCCAGGTGACAGATGACCTGCTTGAGCTTGTCGACTGGCCGGCCCAGTATCTTAGCCGTGCGCTGGCTGACATAGCGGCAGGAGGTGCCGTGGAAGCCGTACTTGCGGATCCTGTGCTTGACGTAGTAGGAATAGGGCAGCGCATAGATGTAAGCCCTGGGCGGCATGGTCTGGTGGAACGCCGTATCGAACACAGCCACGTGGGGTACCTTGGGCAAAAGCGCGCGGCCTTCACGGATGCCCACCAGGTTCGGTGGATTGTGAAGAGGCGCGAGGGGAGTGCATTCCTCCAGCTTAGCAATGACCTCGTCGCTGATTAGGGTTGACTCGATGAAGATGTCCGCCCCATGCACTGCTCTGTGCCCCACCGCCTCAATCTGGTTGATATCGTGAATGGCGCCATGCTGGGGATGGAGCAGGTACTGGATTGCCACCTCGAAGGCTGTGTGGTGGTTGGGCACGGGCAATTCGTGCCGTACCTTGCGCCCCTGCACCTGATGATCCACGTAGGAGCCGCTCTCGCCGATCCGGCTGACGACGCCCTTGGCCACCACCTGCTGCACATCGCTGGTGTAGAGCTGGTACTTAATGGTAGAGCTGCCGCAGTTGATGGTCAGAATCATCGTCGCTCCTAAAGCTCGGCCAGCACCTGGGCTACGATCTGCCGGATCAGCGCTGCATTGCCAGCTGGCTCAGGGGGTGCTGCAGCTTCGTTGCTCAGCACGATCTTGATCGCTCGCTCTTCGGCCGCCCGCTTGAAGATATCGTAGGCAGTCAAGCTCTGGCTGAGGGGCAGGCGGTGAGTCACCAACACCGCAGGATCCATCTTGCCGGCCTTGATCATCTTCAGCAGCACTGGGATAGTGTTGGTGTTGACCACACCCATGCGGATGGTGATGTTGCGCGTCCACAACAACTCGTTGTGCAGCTCGACGCTCCTGCTGTGTACGCCCACGTTGGCGATGCGGCCACCTGAGCCGATGACTGCCTGAGCCAGCGCGCAGGTCGAGGGATGGCCTACCACCTCGATCACCACGTCCGCGCCCTGGCCGTTGGTCAGAGCCATAATCTTCTCACCAGCCCGGCCGTCGCTGTTGTTGATCACCACCGTGGCTCCCAGTTTTCTGGCCATCCCCAGCCGGTAGTCGTCCAGGTCCACGACCATGATATCGGCCGGCGCGTAGAACTGGGTTACCAGCAGCGTGGCCAGGCCCACCGGGCCGGCGCCGATGATGACGACCGTGTCGCCCAGGCCGACCTCGCCTTTTTGCACGCCCACTTCCAACCCGGTAGGGATGATATCGGCCAGCATCAGCGCGGCCTCTTCGTCGATCCAGGTCGGGAGATGGTGCAGGCTGCTGCCGGCCAGAGGAATGCGCGCGTATTCGGCCTGCACCCCGTCGATGATGTTGCCCAGCAGCCAGCCGCCCTGCTCACAGCTTGACAACAGATGCCGGCGGCAGGCCGGACAGCGTCCGCAGGAGGTGGTGCAGGGGATCAGAACGCGGTCGCCCACCTGGAACTCGGTGACGGCGGCGCCCACGGCGCTAATAACACCTGTGGCTTCGTGCCCCAAAACACGGCCGGCGCTGACAGTGGACACACCGCCTTTGAGAATGGTCAGATCGGTGCCGCAGACCGTGGTCTTGTTGACCTTGACGACGACGTCGGTCGGCTCCTGGATGGCTGGCAGGGGTTTGTCTTCCCAGCGGATATCGTCGGGGCCGTGGTAAACCAAAGCTTTCACACAGGGGCTCCTCAAGGTGGTCTCAGCTAGCGGCGCCGGGCGCCGGAAGCGCGTACTCTCAAACAACAGGATAACCGTCATTCGGGGCGATGACTATCCCAAAAACCACGCGATCTGTACACTTTCCTGCTATCTTGCGGCCCAAGGAGAGCACCGCCTGCTGCGGCTAGGCTGAAATCTGTCCGTGTCTTGCAGGTTACAGCTTTTATCTCCCCGTAGATGGGGCTGGAGAGGCCTGGCAAAGGCCCGTGGGCTGTGCCGGACGGCTTGACGCGCCGCCAGGCGTCCGGGCCGGCGTTGCGGTCCCCGTCGATTTGTGCATATTTTCCCGGGTTTTGCGCATTGAATAAACCTGGCGAACTTAGTATGCTTAGTACGCTATGACCAGACTACCCGACCAGGACCAGGCGATCACGCGCATCATCCAGGAATACGTTCCTGGCCGCCAGGTGACCATTGCCCACATCATCGCCAATCCCGACCAGTCGCTTTGCCGGCTGGTAGGGCTGGACGATGCCGAGGCAATCGGCATGATGACGCTGACCCCCGGCGAAAGCGCGATCATCGCCGGCGACCTCGCCCTCAAGGCAGCCGATGTGCGCATTGGCTTCCTTGATCGCTTCAGCGGAACCCTGGTCGTCACCGGCGGCCTGGTCAGCGTCGAGGTAGCCACGGAGGCTGCCAACCGCGGGCTGGCGCGCATCCTGGGCTTTCATCCGGCCTCCATTACGCACACGTGAAAGACCGATGGATGAGATCGCAAGCCTACAAACGGCTGTTCATGCTCTGGGGTGGGGTCGGCGTCGGTAAGACGACCCTGCTCAGAGCCTTGCAGCACCAGGAGAACAACGACGTTCGCAAGACGCAGATGGTGGACTACAGCGGCTGGGGCGTGGACACCCCAGGCGAGTACTGCGAGATGGGCGATCTGCGCCGCCACCTGGTGGCGGCCAGCGCCGACGCCCGCCTGATCCTGGTCGTGCATGATGCCACCCGTCCCACCACCAATTTCCCCCCCAACTACTTTCGCATGTTCACCCAGACCGTCTTGGGCGTGGTATCCAAGATCGATGCGGCCGGCGCAGACCCGCAACGAGCCACGGCCATCCTGCGCCAAGTCGGCGTACAGGGTGAGATCTACTATGTTTCAGCGATCACAGGATCGGGCCTCAGTGATCTGAGGCAGATTCTTTTAGCACATAGCCAGTCACAAGGAGAAAGAACATGGCAAACAGTCAAGGAGAGGCCTTAGGCCTGGTCGAGACCCGTGGCTTGGTCGCGATGATCGAAGCTGCCGACGCAATGGTGAAGGCGGCCAACGTCTCGCTGGTCGGCATGGAGAAGATCGGCTCCGGCCTGGTCACGGTGTTGGTCCGAGGCGACGTCGGCGCGGTTAAGGCTGCGACCGATGCTGGCGCTGCGGCCGCTCAGCGTGTGGGTGAGGTGGTTTCGGTACACGTCATCCCCCGGCCGCATAGCGACACCGAAGCGCTGCTGCCCAAGAGCAACAAGTAGCCTGGACCCGCGCCAGGGCATTAGGAGGTAACGCGTAGCTATGGAAGACAAACTTGTCGATCTCGTCGTGCAGCAGGTTATGCAGAGAGTTGCTGCCGCCAACGGAAGCAAGGCCACCCCGCCGGCCAGCTCGCTGACCGGCCTCAAGTCGCCGGGTATGACCGAGTTCGTCGGCACGGCCTTCGGCGACACCATCGGCTTGGTGATCGCCAACCTGGACCCCACCCTGCACAAGTCCATGGGGTTGGATCCCAAGTACCGCTCGATCGGCATCATCGGCGGCCGCACCGGCGCCGGCCCGCACATCATGGCCATCGATGAGGCCGTCAAAGCCACCAACACCGAGGTCATCTCCATCGAGTTGGCGCGCGACACCAAGGGTGGCGCCGGCCACGGCTGCCTGATCCTGCTGGGCGCTGAAGAAGTCTCCGACGCCCGCCGGGCGGTGGAGGTGGCGCTCAAGGATCTGACCCGCACCTTCGGCGATGTCTATGCCAACGACGCCGGCCACATCGAGCTGCAGTACACGGCCCGGGCCAGCTTCGCGTGTGAGAAGGCCTTCAACGCTCCCATTGGCCGGGCCTTTGGCCTATGCGTGGGCGCCCCGGCCGCCATCGGCGTGCTGATGGTCGACGCGGCGGTCAAGTCGGCCGACGTGGACCTGATCGGCTATGCCAGTCCGGCCAAGGGCACCTCGTTCTCCAATGAGATCATCGGCTTCTTCAGCGGCGACGCCGGCGCAGTGCGCCAGGCGATCATCACCGCCCGCGAGGTCGGCGTCAGGCTGCTGGGCACGCTGGGTGACGAGCCTGCTTGCCTCGGTGTTCCTTACATCTAGGACCTATCCGAAATCCACGCTCACCGATCTGGCAGCAGTGCCAGTAAGGAAGTACTAATATGGCCAAACGACACAAAAGGTTCGAGGCTTTGGAGCAGCGGGCTGTCAACAAGGACGGTTTCGTCACCGAATGGCCGGAAGTTGGCATGATTGCCATGGGCAGTCCCAACGATCCAAACCCGAGCATCAAAGTACAGAACGGCAGCATCGTCGAGATGGACGGCAAGCGGCGCGAGGACTTCGACTTCAACGAAATCTTCATCGCCAACTACGCCATCAACACGGCAATCGCCGAGGAGATGATGGCGATCCCCAGCGTTGACATCGCCCGGATGATCGTCGACATCAACGTGCCCCGCGAGAAGGTGGTCAAGGTCTTCTCCGGCCTGACCCCGGCTAAGATCGCCGCCGTCATCGACGAGCTCAACGTGGTTGAGATGATGATGGGCGTGCAGAAGATGCGGGCGCGGCGGACTCCATCCAACCAGGCGCATGTGACCAACCTGCAGGACAACCCGGCGCTGCTGGCGGCCGACGCTGCGGAGGCAACCGCGTATGGTTTCACCGAGATTGAAACCACCGTCGCAGTGTTCAACTATGGCCCTATGAACGCCCTGGCCCTGTTGGTGGGCGGGCAGACGGGCCGGCCCGGCGTGCTCAGCCAGGATGCGCTGGAAGAATCGATCGAGCTGCTGCTGGGCATGCGCGGCCTGACGGCCTACGCCGAGACCGTTTCGGTCTATGGCACCGAGCGGGTCTTCATCGACGGTGACGACACCCCGTGGTCCAAGTCTTTTCTGGCCTCGGCCTATGCCTCGCGCGGCCTGAAGATGCGCTTCACCTCCGGCACCGGCTCCGAAGTCCAGATGGCCTATGCCGAGGGCAAGTCGATGCTGTATCTGGAGATCAAGTGCATCATGCTGACCAAGGCGGCCGGCGTGCAGGGCTTGCAGAACGGCTCGATCAGCTGCATCGGCGTGCCGGCCGGCGTGCCGGGTGGCATCCGAGCGGTGCTGGGTGAGAACCTGGTGACCACCTGCCTCGACCTGGAAGTGGCCTCCGGCAACGATCAGACGTTCTCGCACTCCGACATGCGGCGCACTGCCCGCCTGCTGATGCAGTTCCTGCCTGGCACCGACTTCGTCTGCTCCGGCTACAGCGCCGTGCCCAACTACGACAACATGTTCGCCGGCTCCAACGTGGACGCCGACGACATGGACGACTGGTTGGTCTTGCAGCGTGACCTGAAGGTCGACGGCGGCCTGGCGCCTGCTTCCGAGGAAGCCATCATCGCCGTTCGCAACAAAGCTGCTCGGGCGCTGCAGGCCGTGTTTGAGGAACTGGGTTTGCCGCCCATCACCGATGCGGAGATCGAGGCGGCAACCTACGCCTACAACAGCCAGGACATGCCAGCCCGCGACAAGGTACAGGATACCAAGGCGGCCCAGGAAATGGTCAAGCGCGGCGTGACCGGTGTCGATGTGATCAAGGCCCTGGCCAAGCGTGGCTTCACCGATGTGGCCAACGCAGTGTTGGGCATTCAGAAGCAGCGCGTTTCCGGCGATTACCTGCACACCTCGGCCATCCTCGACACGCAGTTTAACGTGATCGCCGCCGTGAACGACCTGAATGACTATCAGGGCCCGGGCACCGGCTATCGCCTGCAGGGTGAGCGCTGGCAGAAGCTGGCCAACATCCGCCAGGCAATCCGGCCTGAGGATATCTAGGCGAGGCCAAAGGAGCGTAGTTCATGACGCAGATAACTGAAACGATGGTTCGGGATGTTGTCCGGGAGCTCCTGGCGCAGATGGCGCAAAACGGTTCTTCGGCCGTGAGCCAGCCCGCAGTCGCCTCCAGCCCCAGCGCTGAGATGCAGATGACGGAGATCGGTGTGTCGAAGCCCGGCACGGCGACCAACGAGGTCATCATTGCCCTGGCTCCGGCCTTTGGCGATAAGCTGGGCCGCAAAACCATCACCGGCATCCCTCACGCGGCCGTGCTGCGCGAAGTATTGGCAGGCGTGGAAGAAGAAGGCGCCAAGGCCCGAGTCATTCGGGTGTTGCACACCTCCGACGTGGCGTTCGTCTCCCATACTGGGGCTAAGCTGTCCGGCTCAGGCATCGCCGTGGGCATTCAATCGCGCGGCACCACGGTGATCCACCAGCGCGACTTGTTCCCGCTGCAGAACCTGGAGCTGTTCCCGCAGGCCCCGGTGATCGACCTGGAGACCTATCGGGCCATCGGTCGCAACGCGGCTCGCTATGCCAAGGGAGACACCCCGACGCCGGTCGCCCAGAAGAACGACCAGATGGCCCGGCCCAAATACCAGGCCATCGCCGCGGTCTTCCACATCCGCGAGACCAGCTTCGTCAAGCCCGACGTCAAGCCGGTCGATCTGGACATCAAGTTCCGCTAATCCAGCAGGAGGCGAGTAACGTGTCACAACAAGAGTTGATCAGTGCGATCGTGCGCGAGGTCTTGACTGAACTGAACGGCGGCAACAAGGCTGTCCCGACACCGCCCTCCAGCAACGGCCAAAAACTGGATTATCGGCGGGATTATCCGATGGCCCTCAAGCGGACTGAGCTGGTCAAAACGGCCACCGGCAAGTCACTGGCCGACATCACCTTGGATGCGGTGGTAAGCGGCGCTGTCAAGGCCGACGAGATCCGCATTACCCCGCAAACCCTGGAATACCAGGCCCAGATCGGCGAGAGCATCGGCCGCCCGCAGTTTGCCCGCAACCTGCGCCGCGCCGCCGAGATGACCGCCGTGCCCGACGAGCGCATCCTTGAGATCTACAACGCCCTGCGCCCGAATCGTTCCACCAAGGCGGAACTGACGGCCATCGCCGACGAACTGGAAGGCAAGTACGGCGCCAAGGTCTGTGCAGGCTTCGTGCGCGAGGCCGCCGGCGTCTACGAGCGCCGCGGTGTGTTGAAGAAGGACTGAAATTCGAACGTGTTCCCAACGCCTTTAACCTGCTCCCCGGCTTTGTCGCTTCCTCATCTCAATTATCCTGAGCGGCAAGGACACGGGGAGCGGGTTAGGCGGCGGTGATCTGAGACAGATGATGACCGACAAGCTCATCAGCCTTGCCCAAGCAGCAGCTCTTGTTCCTGATGGGGCCACGATTTCGTTTGGTGGGTTCACCACCCAGCGCCATCCGATGGCCTTCGTCTATGAGTTGATCCGGCTGCGCCGCGAGCGGCTGTACCTGTTCGGCCATTCGGGCGGCAGCGATTGGGACATTCTGATCGGTGCTGGCTGCGTCAAGCGAGTCGAGACGGCCTACGTCGCCGACGAGGCCTTCGGCACCATTGGTCCGCGCTGGCGGCTGGCCGTTCAGCGTAGCGAGATCGAGTGGGAAGACTACAGCAACTTCGCCATGGTCACCCGCTTCACGGCTGGCGCGATGGGCGTGCCCTTCCTGCCCGTGCGCAGCCTGCTGGGCAGCGACGTCCTCGCCAAAGAGGCGCTCACGCCCGAACAGCGGGCCGCCGATCCCCGTACAGCCGTCAAAAAAGCGCACGTCATGGCGTCGCCCTTCGATCCCCAGGACCAGATCGTGCTGCTGCCGGCCATTCACACCGAATTCGCCGTGCTGCACGTGCAGAAAGCCACGCCCAGCGGCATCGTGCGCATCGAGGGGCAAGACTTCGCCGACTTTCAACAAGGCCTTTGCGCGGACGTGCTGATCGTCTGCGCCGAGGAGATCGTCCCCGACGAGGAACTGCGCCAGGACGCCGAGCGCAATCGCCTGCCCTACTTCGCCGTGCGGCACGTCTGCCATGTGCCCTACGGCGCTCACCCGTTCGCGGTCTATCGCTACTACGATTACGACCCCTGGCAGCTCAAACGCTACCA